>JBFKCZ010000405.1:0-3460 GCA_041620035.1 Pseudomonadales bacterium | reverse complement strand
GGTGCAACCTACGGTCAGAAGCGATCGTCGAGCGATGGCCCCGACGTGCCCCGTGCGTTGCTCTATGACGCGGCACATACGGATACGTGGTTTCTCGTGCAGTCGGCCATCGACTACATCGAGGGTGCGGCAGCCGATGCGAATCGCCCGGGTTGGGTCGTTCACCTGTCGTTGCGGGCACCGCATCCGCCGTGGGTTGCGGCGGCCCCTTACCACCAGCGATATCCCGCCCACGCTCTGCCGGAATGCGTGCGTCAGCCCGACGCCGATCGCGAAGGTGCCGTTCATCCCTGGCTGTCCGTGCACCTGGCGCGCGGACGCAACCGCAGTCACGAAGATCCGCGGCGTCACCGGTTGCTGCAGGCGAGTTACTACGGCCTGATGGCCGAGGTCGACGACAATCTGGGGCGGCTGTTCGACCGAATCAAGGCGCTGGGCGAGTGGGATGAGACCCTCGTCGTCTTCACGTCCGATCACGGCGAGCAGATGGGCGATCACTGGATGTACGGCAAGGCGGGGTTCTTCGATGAGTCCTACCACGTGCCCCTGATCGTGCGCCGGCCGGGTGGCCGTAACTCGGGACGCGTGTCCGCATTCACAGAGCACGTAGACATCATGCCGACCATGCTCGATTGGCTCGACGTGGCCGTGCCGCGGCAATGCGACGGCCACAGCCTCAACCCGTTCCTCGTTGGCGATGAACAACCAGAGGGCTGGCGGGACGCCGCCCACTGGCAATTCGACTTTCGAGACCCCGAGGTCGAAGTCGCGTTGGGAATTCCCCAGGAAGATTGTCTGCTCGACGTGATTCGAGATGCGCGGGCCAAATACGTTCACTTCGCCGCGGGCTTACCGCCGCTCTTCTACGATCTCAAAGCCGATCCCGGCGAACTCGTGGACCTCTCGGCGCGAAGAGATGCGGCCACGCGCATGAGCGAGTATGCCGCGCGGCTCTTGTCGTGGCGCATGCGTCACGCCGACAAGACGCTCACGCACTATCGGGTCAGCCGGGAGACGGGACTCTCCGTGCGTCCATGACCGAGGCCGGTCGCGGCGCGCTGTACGCGATCGGCGCCTACGGTTTCTGGGGCATCGCGCCGATCTATTTCATCTGGGTGAGCTATGCGTCGGCGGACGAAGTGCTCGTGCATCGCGTCGTCTGGTCGGTGGTGCTGCTCGCTGCACTCGTGACCGTCACTGGCCAGTGGCGCGCGTTCGCTCGGGTGTTCCGCGAACGCAGGCAGCTTCTATGGCTGCTCGTGTCGAGCGTGCTCATCGCTGTGAACTGGCTCATCTTCATCTGGGCCCTGCAGAACGGGCGCATGGTGGAAACGAGCCTCGGTTACTACATCAATCCGCTCGTGAACGTGTTCCTCGGGTTTGCGTTTCTCGGCGAGCGTCTGCGGGGCCTGCAGTGGCTGGCACTGATCCTCGCTGGAATCGGCGTCGTCAACGAAGTCGCCCACGTTGGTGGTGTGCCGTGGATCGGATTGGGACTTGCGTTCTCGTTCGGTACCTACGGCCTGGTGCGCAAGCGAGTAGGCGTGAACTCGGTGCTCGGGCTCGCCATCGAAACGACGTTGTTGCTGCCGTTCGCGCTGGCCTATTTCGCATGGCTCGCGACCCAGGGCACGGCGGCATTCGGCGCGGGTGACCCAACGCGCGACCTCGCATTGATCGCGGCGGGTGTGGTGACCACCGTCCCGCTCGTTTGGTTCGCTGCTGCGGCCATGCGCTTGAGCCTGACGGTGCTCGGGTTCTTCCAGTATCTCGCCCCGTCCATGGTGCTGCTGCTCGCCATCTTCGTCTATGACGAGCCGTTCCGCGCCGGCCAGGCGGTGACTTTTGCGTTCATCTGGTCTGCGTTGGTGATCTTTTCGGTCGCGGCTTTGTATGATCACCGGCGACTGCGACAATTCAGCGCACGCGTCTAGAGGGGAGTAATGCAATGGGCGATTTGGCTGGCAAGGTAGCGTTCATCACCGGCGCTGGCTCGGGCATCGGGCGTGGCATTGCGGAGCGGCTTGCGCGCGACGGTGCCGATGTCTTCGTGACCGACATCGACACCAACGGCGCCGAGATGACGGCGAATCTCGTCACGCAGTTCGGCAGGCGCGCCGTCGTCGTCAAAGCGAATGTGGCGAGCCAGGTGCAGATGCAGAAGGCAGCCGCCGAGTGCGTGCGGCAGCTGGGGAGGCTCGACATCGCGATCGCCAATGCGGGCATTGGTCGCGGTGGATCGGTGCTCGACATGAGCCTGAAGGACTGGCAGGACCAGGTCGACATCAATCTCACCGGGGTTTTCCTCACCGTTCAGGCCGCGGCGCAGCAGATGGTCAAGCTCGGCAACGGCGGCCGCATCGTGTGTATTTCGTCGCTGGCGGCGCTCAACGTGAGTGGACCCATGTTCGGCTACTCGGCCACGAAGGCCGGTGTGGCCATCATGACGCGGGCGTGGGCGCAGGAACTCGGCCCGCACGGGATCACGGTCAATGCGATCGGTCCGGGCGTCATCGAAACGCCATTGGCGCAGGGTCTCGCCGGGGATCCGGGCGGAGCCATCCGCACGGGTCTCGAGTCGCGAACGCCGGTGGGACGCGTCGGGAAGCCCTCCGATATTGCGGGACTCGTCAGCTTTCTCACCGGAGAAGACGGTGCGTTCATGTCAGGCTCGTACGTGCTGATGGACGGCGGTCTGCGCGATGCGCGGGGTGGCTGGGAGCCCGATCCCCGTGCGCTGGAGGAGACGCAACGCCACATGGCTGCCGGTGCGGAACGTCGCGCGCGGATGCAGCCGCTGATCGACGACAGATAGGAGCAGGCACATGAGTTATGAGCAGATTCTGTTCGAGGTGAATGACGGTGTGGCACTGGTGACGATCAATCGTCCCGAAGCTATGAACACGTGGACGGCAGTGGTCGCTGCGGAACTCAATGACGCGATGCACCGCTGCAACGACGATGACGCCATCCGGGCGGTCGTCATCACCGGCGCGGGCGACAAGGCGTTCTGCGCCGGTGCCGACCTGACCCGCGGCGGCGGCACGTTCGGCGGACGCGAGCGCGGCCAGTCTGAAGCGCCGAAGCCGACCAAGCCGACGCTCTATCCCTTTCAGATCTCGAAGCCGGTGATCGCGGCTATCAACGGGCACGCGGTTGGCGTCGGCATCACCTATCCGATGCTGGCGGACATTCGCATCGTGGCGGAGAACGCGAAGATCGCGTTCGCCTTCGTGCGCCGCGGCGTGCTGCCCGAACTCGCATCGCACGTGACCGTTGCGCGTGTCGCGGGATTGTCTGGCGCGGCCGAACTGCTGCTGACCGGAAAGACGATCAAGGGGAGCGAGGCGTCAGCGCTTGGACTCGCCAGCCGGTCTCTGCCCGCGAAGGAAGTGCTGCCTGCGGCCCTCGACATGGCGCGCGACATCGCGGCCAACACGGCACCGGCATCGGTGGCCGT
>JBFKCZ010000404.1:0-3467 GCA_041620035.1 Pseudomonadales bacterium | reverse complement strand
ACCCGCACCGCTGACGGCAGAACCCGGCGACGCCACGCGCGGCAGAACCATCGCGCTCGACCGACGCACGGGCAACTGCCTCATCTGTCATCGCCTGCCTGTGGATGAACCGTTCCAAGGCGACCTTGCACCGGACATGAGCAGCGTCGGTGCGCGTCTCGATGCCGGGCAGATCCGCTTGCGTCTGATCGATGCGAGCCGTCTCAATCCCGCCACGATCATGCCGCCCTACTACCGCGTCGATGGCCTGCGTGACGTTGCAACGGAGTACGCGGGACGGCCCGCCCTCGATGCACAGCAGATCGAAGACGTCGTTGCCTATCTCGTTACACTGACGGGCAAGTCATGACGACGCGGCGCGGCGCCATCATCGCGACGCTCGGCGTGAGCGTGTTCGGGTTACCGCGCGCCACGATCGCCACCCCGCAGATGCGCGACGAAGCCATTGCCGCGATCACGAGCGGCGCACCGGTTGGGGACGGACGCGTGACGCTGACCATTCCTGGGATCGCGGAGAACGGTTTGTCGGTGTACACCACGGTCGCGGTCGACAGCCCCATGACCGCCGCCGATCACGTGCGTGCCATCCACATCATCGCCGAACAGAATCCGATTGCGCGGCTCGTGACCTTCCGTCTGGGTCCGCGCGCCGGGGCGGCCAAGGTGTCCACGAACATCCGGCTCGCGGCATCTCAGCACGTCACCGCCCTGGCGGAACTGAGCGACGGGTCTTTCTGGCGCGATGCGAAACCCGTGGTGGTGACACTCGCCGCCTGTGTGGACGGCGGGTAGGCGCGGACATGTCACTGGCCATTGCCCGGGTGTCCATGCCCGCCGAAGCACGGCGAGGTGCGGTGATCGACATCAAAGCCATCATCCGCCACCCCATGGAGACGGGCTATCGGCCCGATTCGATGGGACGTCGCATTCCCCGCCACATCATCGAGCAGTTCTGGGTCACCTACGGCGGCACCGAAGTCTTCGGCATGGATCTGACGCAAGGAGTCGCCGCGAATCCGTTCTTCGCGTTCTCGATCCTCGCGACGGAAACCGCGGAGCTGGTGTTCACATGGCGAGACGACCGCGGCGAGGTCTTCACCGTGACGAAACACCTCACGGTTACGGAATGAAACGTCTCACGATTGCGGCGCTGCTGGTCATTGCAGCGACCGCGCATGGCGAAGCGCGCACGTCCGGCACCGAACTGCTGAGCGATGCACTGCGCGCCCAACAGATCGACGAGGCCGCCAATCCAGGCATGCTGTGGGTGGCCGAAGGCGAGACACTGTGGCAGGCGCCAGCAGGCTCGGCCAACTCGAGCTGCGCCTCGTGCCACGGCGCTGCAGCCGAGAGCATGAGAGGCGTGGCAGCGCGCTACCCGCAGGTCGACTCGAGGTCGGGCATCCTGCTGAATCTCGAAGCACGTATCAGCCGCTGCCGCACCCTCAATCAAGGTGCGGAGGCGTTCGCGTTCGAGTCGGATGCACTGCTCGCCTTGACGGCATTCGTGGCGCGTCAGTCGCTCGGCATGCCCATCGGCGTCGCAATCGATGGTCCCGCAGCACCCTTCTACGCCGAGGGCGAGGCGTTCTTTCACCGGCGACAGGGCCAGCTGAATCTCTCCTGCGCGCAATGCCACGACGACAATGTGGGGCGGCGCCTGCGCGGCGATACGATCAGTCACGCCACCGCCACGGGTTATCCCGTGTACCGCCTCGAATGGCAATCGCTCGGTTCGCTGCAGCGCCGCCTGCGCGCCTGTTCACTCGGTGTGCGGGCACGGCAGTTCGACTATGGCGCACGCGAATACCTCTCCCTCGAGTTGTACCTTGCAAAGCGTTCCGAGGGACTCGCGATCGAAACGCCAGCCGTGCGCCGGTGAGCAACGACCCGTGGAGGCTCTGATGGGATCGAACTCGAACATCACACGACGAAAACTCCTGTGGGGCGCGGGCGCGCTGGCGATCGCTGGTTGCGCCTCAGCGCCGCACATCGGGCGCGCCAAGCCCCGGATCGTCATTGTCGGTGGCGGTGTGGGTGGACTGTCCGCGCTGCGCCAACTGGCACTCGACGAGGCGTTCGACATCACGCTCATCGAGCCGAATGCGACCTACACCACGTGTTTCTATTCGAACCTCCACGTGGCCGGCCTGCGCGACTACGCGTCGCTGCGATTCGACTACCGTCGCGTCGGCGATCTGCCAGGCGTCAGAGTCGTGCGTGATCGCGTCAGCGCCGTCGAGTTCGACGCGCGCCGGGTTCGCACGGAAGGCGGCGATGCGTATGCCTACGATCGTCTCGTGGTCTCTCCGGGCATCGCCATCGACTACGACTCCGTGCCGGGCTGGTCGAAAACCGCGGCACAACGAATGCCCCACGCGTGGCACGCAGGTCCGCAGACCGAACTCCTGGTGCGGCAACTCGCCGCCGTACCGGATGGCGGCCTGATCGTCGTCATCGCGCCGCCGAATCCGTATCGGTGTCCGCCAGGACCCTACGAGCGTATCTCGATGTTCGCTCACGCGCTGACATCGACGGGGCGTCGCAATGCGCGCATCGTCGTGCTCGATCCCAAGGACAGCTTCTCGAAGCAGCCGCTCTTCCAGCAGGGTTGGGAGGCGCATTACCCCGGCATGATCGAGTGGCTGCCGCCGATGATTCACGACGGTGTGCGGCGAGTCGACGCCGACACGATGACGGTCGAAACCGGCTTCGAAACCTACCGCGACTGCGCGCTCGTCAACGTCATTCCGCGTCAGACTGCCGGCGCCGTTGCGGTGCGCGCCGGGCTCACGGCGGACAACGGCTATTGCCCGATCGATCCCGCCAGCATGCGTTCACTCATCGATGATTCGACCTTCGTGCTGGGCGATGCGGCGATCGCAGGCGACATGCCGAAGTCGGCCTACGCAGCGAACAGCCAGGCCTACGTCGTCGCGCAGGCCCTTCGGTCGGAGTTGTTGGGCGCAGCCGCCATACCGGCGCGCTACCGCAACAAGTGCTGGAGCCTCATCGATGACGACGACAGTGTGTTCGTCGGCGGATGGTACGAACCCAGAGAGGGGCGGATTGCCCAGGTTCGATCCGAGATCTCCGCGCTTGAGGACGCGGCGACCGTACGCCGCACCAACTACGGCGAGTCGGCGGCGTGGTACCTCGGGCTCACGTCGGCGTTGTTTGGCTGAGTCATTCGCGCCCAGGGGCGTGTCGCAGAAGTCATCGAAGCCCCCGTGGGAGCGCCCTTGGGCGCGAACGGATCTAAGTAAATCAACAGGCTATTCGCGGGCAAGTCGCTCGGCCGCTTGCGGGCGAGCCTCGCTTGGCCGTTCGCGGGCAGGCCCGCTCCCACAAGCTCCGTTCCGACTTTAGCGACACGCTCCAAGGGCGCTCCCACAAACTGCGCCGGCAATAATTTGTTCGTGCCTGATCGAGGGCCCGTGACTTACACTCACCCGCTCGTCAGCTGT
>JBFKCZ010000403.1:0-3469 GCA_041620035.1 Pseudomonadales bacterium | reverse complement strand
TTCGAGCGACGAGGGATCGGAGCCGAAGGCGAAGGTCGAGATGTTGGAGTTGTCGAGAAAAATACTGGAGCCTTCCAGGCGAACCGATCCGGGCTGACTCGGAGCGGCACTGCGGTCCTCGGCAGTCAGTCCGGAGTTCAGTGCAGTCAGGTTGCCCGTGGCGAGAATCGTGATGTTGCCGCCGTCGCCGAGCCCGCCGCTGTCCGATCTGAGAAAGGTATTGGAAAGGTCGATGCTTGCCGCGCCGCCGCCGTCCAGACCGCCGATCGTAATGTCCCCGCTGCGAGCGTTGCCTTGCCCCGTCGACGTCATGTCGGTCGTGTCGAGATCGATCGCGCCCGTCGCCAGCACAGAGATGGATCCTGGCAACGAGGGTTCCGTTGCGGATTGACTGAACGAGAACAACCAGGTGTTGGTCAAGCTGAGGTTTCCGGTAGCACCGTCGCCCAACTCGCCTGCTCTGATGGAGATGTTTCCGGGCCCGCCCGAATCGGGGCGAAAGGCAGACGTGTCGAGCGTCACCGAGCGCGGTGAATCGCCTTGCATGACGACGCTCGTTCGACCCGATACGTCGATTGCGCCAGCGAAGCCTGTTCCGGGGCTGTCCCTATCTACTGCGGTCACGAGATTGGCGGTGCCGCTGATCGTCACCTCGTTGCCGGTGACCGAAATGGCACCGGCATTGCGGTCGGTAGTGGTCGACGTATCGAGATCGATGTCGCTGAGGCTCACGATGCCGGCGCCAGGTTGCGTACCTGCATCTGCGTCGATCGTGATCTGGCCACCGTTGCGGGACGTCACGTCCGTGCGGTGCACCAGCACGTTGGCGCCTCGAAGCGTGATATCGCCGACGCCGCCGGCATTGGTCGAACGCGCGCTGGAGAGTGCAACTCGCGGGTCTGCCATTGGGGTCTGCGACGCGTCGACGTTGACCCGTACATCGCTCGCCGCGGTGATGTCGATCGATCCGGTGGAACCGACGTCGTCGGCGGCCGCGGGCGATGAACGGATGATCGTGCCGTTGTGGATGAATATGTCACCCGCGGTGGCGGTGATGTCGATGTCGCCGGCATCGAATGCGTTGGCCTGGGTTTCCAGTGTGCTGTCGTCGATCACGATAGACCCGCCGACGATGCGGATCCCGCCACCACTCGCTTCCGGCTTGTTGACGATGGTGGATCCCGCGATCGCAACGGAACCACCGGCGAACGTCATGTCACCGATCGCCGAAGTGCCGACGGTATCGTCGAGGGTCAGATCGCTGATCGTCAGCGCGCCCGCGGACGCAGGCTCGAGGAACCCGAAGTCGACGGGGTTGACGTTGAGCAGTGAAAGGTCCTCGCCCGCGGGTAAGGCGTAGTACCGCCCGCCGTCGCTCAATTCGACGTAGTCCACGGCACCGATCGCGAGTGCCCCGGAGACATCGAACACCGCATTGGCGCCGATCATCACGCCGGCCGTGTTCACGAACCAGAAATTGGCGCCGGGAATGTTGCGAATGGTGCCGTTGAGCAAACTGGCTGAACCGCCGGTGACGCGGGAGATGACGTTCGTAGTGGTACCGGCCGTATCTTCCGAGAACAGCGCGATCTCGCCGGAGTCGATGTTGAAACTGAGAAAACTGTGGAAGAGATTCGTTCCCGACCGTTCGCCGAGTGCCTCGACGATGTTGAACGTGTCGAACACCGTGTCGCCGTCGAGATCCTCGAGGGTCAGCGTGGTGCTCGGCGCGGTACCGATCGTGCCGTCGGTCACCACATCGCCAGCGCGTGCGGTCGGAGTGAGCAGCAGCGCGATGACGGTGAACCAGGCAAGTGTCTTCGAGTTCATGACGGTCTCCGATTCACAGCCAGTTGCCCACCAGGAGATAAGGTGCCCAGTAGCTGGGGTGGCTGTACTGGGGTGTGGCGAGCAGGGCAATCTGTGCGGCGCGCAGGCTGTCGGCTTTACTGCGATTGCGCCGCAGCTCGCCGTAGAACGTTTCGATCAACTGTGCGGTTGCCGCATCGCTGATGTACCACAGCGACGCCAGCGCGCTCTGCGCGCCGGACTGCACGGCAACGCCGGCGAGTCCGAGTGCGGCGCGATCGTCGCCCGCCGCGGTCTTGCATGCGCTCAATACCAGCAGGTCGAGGGGAGCCGACTGATCGCGACGATTTAGCAACTGCTGCAGGCCGTCGAGGGTGAGCTTGTCGTCGTAGGTGAGGATGAACGACTGCTTGTGATCCGGGCTGAACTCCCCGTGTGTCGCGAAGTGCGCGACGGAATAGCCGCCGGCCTCGAGTTCCGACTCCACGCTGCGCAGTTGAAAGGTGGCATCGCGAATCGTCTTCGCTGGGTAGATGCTGTTGATCGTCGCGAGTTCGCGATCGACGTTCGGCAGCGCCGCGAACCCCTGTACGCCTTCGGTGAGGCCGCCGACGAGGAGATTCTCGGTCGCCGCCGTCTGCAGCTGCTTCGTGAGTTCGATCGCGGGCGTCGTCGCTACGGCGAAGCGCTCGATCAGAAACTGCTTGCCGTCGTGAAGGGCGGAAATCGGAATCGTGCGCAATGCGCCTTCCGGTACCAGCACGAGCGTGCCTACACCCGACGACGCAATGAACGCTTCCGCGGGCGCGATCAACCACTCGTAGAGCTGTTGCGCGGGGGCGAGGTAGCTCGCGCCGGAGCTGCTGCGCTCGAGGTTGACCCGCAGGCGGCGAATCGTCGCCGTGATTTCGTTGCGGCCCACCGCGCTCGTGAACTGCGCCAGCGTGCCGCGCGCTTCCACCAGAATTTCCGTGCGGTCATCGAGAAACACCGGATAGATCACGGCGGCACCGGCGTCGGCGATCGATGCGGCATCCTGCGCGCGTACGCGCGCTACGCACTCGTTTGCGAAGTAGTCCTCGACTTCGGCGGTTTTCAGGGTTTCCAGCACGTTGCGCACGCTGTCGAGCTGTTGCTGTTTGGCATCCGACGCCGAAAGCGTGGCAGCGCGCATGAGCATGACGTCGGCATACTCCGTGTAGACCGGTGCAATCAGCTGATTGAATGTCCGGCGCGACCCGATTGCGAAGTTTGGCCGCACCTCGTTCAGTTCGTACACCGCGCGCTGATAGGCAGCCTGCGCTTCTTCGATGCGGCCAGTAGCCCGAAGAATGCGCCCCGCCTGCCACTCCCAGCGATAGAGCTGCTCGGTCGCGTTGATCTGCTGTGCGTGAAAGATGGCGGTGCGCGTGAGCGCGAGTGCTTCGTCGTGGCGCCCGAGATCTTCGTACAAGCGGCCCTTGAGTGCGTGCGCGTAGCCAAGGGTGGCGAGATCCGTCGCGCCATCCAGTGCGGTGTCGAATGCGCTTAGGGCGAGATCGGCCCATGCCTGAGGAAACTGGAACTCGACGATGGCACGACGATAGACATCGCCGAGGGCGATCAGCAGATCGCGCCCCGTATGCGACGTTCCGACACTGGCGATGATCGATGCGATGCG
>JBFKCZ010000402.1:0-3471 GCA_041620035.1 Pseudomonadales bacterium | reverse complement strand
GGCCGGACTGTTCACGGGCGAGGCAGTTCGCATCGTGACCGATTCGATCGAGCTCGAAGCCGAGGTGTTGATCAATGCGACGGGACTGCATGCGCCCGACATGGCACGACGATTGCCGCACGGCGACGTGCGCCTGCCGCAGGCGCACTACGCGAAAGGCCACTACTACACACTCACGGGACGTTCGCCCTTTTCCCGTCTGGTGTATCCGGTCGCAGAGGCGGGCGGGCTCGGGGTGCACGTGACCATCGATCTGGGCGGGCAGGCGAAGTTCGGTCCCGACGTCAGCTGGATCGACTCGATCGACTACGCGTTCGACGACAGTCGCCGCGAGTCGTTCGTCGAGGCGATTCGCCGCTACTATCCCAACCTCGATGCGGACCGACTCGTCCCGGGCTACACAGGGATCCGACCGAAGCTCAGTGATGCGAGCGGTGGCCCGGCCGACTTCATGATCCTCGGCCCGCAGACGCATCGCATCCCTGGCGTGGTTCACCTCCTGGGCATCGAGTCACCCGGATTGACGGCGTCGCTCGCCATCGCCCGGCAAGTGGCGGAGAGTGTCTGATGTTCAACTTGGGGGTCCTCATCAACCCCGTCGCCGGGGTGGGCGGGCCCGCGGCCCTCAAGGGCAGCGATGGTGCCGCGATCCAGGCCGCCGCGTTGGCCGCCGGCGTCGTGCCGCTGGCGGTTGCACGAATGCGCACAGCGCTATCCGTGCTGGCCCCCGTAGTCGACGTGATTCGTTTCAAAGCCTGGGGTGGTGACATGGGTGCTGCTGCGCTCCCCAGCGGCGTGGATGCGACGATCCTGGGCGAGCCTCATTCCCCGAGTTCAGCCGCCGATACCCGCGCGGCCGCGACTTCTCTTGCGGCGTCCGGCATCGATGTGCTGCTGTTCGCCGGAGGCGACGGTACGGCGCGCGACATCATGGATGCGTTAGGTACCCGCGTGCCTGTGCTGGGCGTTCCCGCTGGCGTGAAGATGCACTCTGCGGTGTTCGCCATCACCCCGCTCGACGCCGGTGAGGTGATCATTCGATTGGCGCGTGGTCAGCTCGTTGCGCTCGCGGAAGCGGAAGTGCGCGACATCGACGAGGCGCAGCTGCGAGCGGGCCGCATCGATAGCCGCCACTACGGCTACCTCAGCGTGCCGCAGCTGGGAGGTTACGTTCAGCACACGAAGCAGGGGGGGCGGGAGGACGAGCGACTCGTGCATCAGGACATAGCCAGCTTCCTCGTCGAAGAGCTTGCGGCGTGCACGGACACCGTCGTGCTGGGCCCCGGCACCACGGTTGCCGCAATCAAAGCCGAGCTGGGTGTCGAACCCACTCCCCTGGGCTTCGATGTGATTCGCGGTGGCGCCGTGCTCGCCCGGGATGCGGACTCGCGAGTGCTCGACAGCCTGATCGACGAGCATACGTTGATCGTGCTGGGTATCACCGGCAATCAAGGCTTCCTGCTTGGACGCGGCAATCAGCAGCTATCGCGCGAAGCGCTCGGTCGAATCGAGAAGCGAAATCTGAGGATCGTCGCAACGCGTACGAAACTCGAATCGCTGCACGGTGCGCCCATTCGAGTGGATACGGGTGATGCGGGGCTCGACAGTCGCTTCTACGGCGTCGTTCCGATCATCGCCGGCTACGACGACATCCTGCTCCATCGCGTTGGCCGCGGACCTTAACGCGCGGCGTCTACTGGCGGTAGCCGTCGAGGAAGCGTGCGAGGCGCGACAGCGCATCGGTCAGCTCTTCCTTGCGCGGCAGAAAGACGATCCGGAAGTGACCGGGCTCCGGCCAGTTGAAGCCCTTGCCTTGCACGACCAGGAGCTTTTCCTGGCGCAACAGGTCGTAGGCGAATTGTTCGTCGTCCTTGATGTTGTAGCGCTTCGGATCCAGCCGGGGGAACAGGTACAGCGCCCCCATGGGCTTGACGCAGGTCACGCCCTCGATCTGGCTGAGCAGTGCATGGGCATGATTGCGCTGTTCATACATGCGCCCGCCGGGCCGGATGAATTCCTGAATGCTCTGATAACCTCCCAGAGCGGTTTGAATCGCGTGCTGTGTCGGTACGTTCGAACACAGCCGCATCGACGCGAGGATGTCCAATCCCTCCACGTAGTCGCGCGCTCGGTGTTTAGCGCCCGACAGCACCATCCATCCCGTTCGAAAACCGGCAACACGATACGTCTTGGACAAACCGTTGAACGTGGCTACGAGAACATCGTCGGCGATGGTTGCCATCGGCACGTGCACCGCATCGTCGTAGATGATCTTGTCGTAGATCTCGTCGGCGAATACCACGAGGTCTTTCTGCCGCGCCAGCTCGGCGATCTCCTTCAGCACCGCCAACGGATACACGGCACCGGTGGGATTGTTCGGGTTGATGACTACGACAGCACGCGTTCTCGACGTCAGTTTGCGCCGCATGTCCGCCACGTCGGGCGTCCAGTCGGCTTGTTCGTCGCATCGGTAGTGAACCGCTTTGCCGCCGGCGAGGGTGATCGCCGCGGTCCACAGGGGATAATCCGGTGCCGGCACGAGGATTTCGTCGCCGTCGTTGACGAGCCCCTGCATCGCCATGACGATCAGTTCCGAGACACCGTTGCCGATGTAGATGTCCTCGATCTCGACGCCCGGAATGTTCAGCTGCTGGCAATGCTGCATGATCGCCTTGCGCGCCGAATACAGGCCCTTCGAATCGCAGTACCCCTGCGATTCGGGCAGGTGATGGATGACATCGACCAGGATTTCTTCCGGCGCCTCGAAACCGAATGGTGCGGGATTGCCGATGTTGAGCTTCAGGATGCGGTGCCCTTCCTCCTCGAGTCGCATCGCCTCGCGGAGCACGGGGCCACGGATGTCGTAACAGACGTTGGCGAGCTTCCGCGATTTCTGGATCGCGCGACGGCCAAGCGGCGTCAGTTCGGTGACGCGCTCGGAGTCACGTTCGGATGCGGTGTCGCGTCCCGGATCGAGGGTGCCTTGCATCGAGATCGACTCGTCTTAGAATCATGCGATTGTACGCCTAAGAGTAGTTAGGAGTCCGCGGCATGACCAAAGTGACGAAAAACGACGACGACTGGCGCAAGTCGCTCACCGAAGAAGAGTACGAGGTCGCCCGCTGCGGCGGCACCGAGCGCGCCTTCACCGGCCGTTATTGGGACACCAAGACACCAGGCACCTACCATTGCGTCTGTTGTGGTGCCGAACTCTTCGATTCCGAGACCAAGTACGACTCCGGCAGTGGCTGGCCGAGCTTTTACGCGCCGGTCGATCGCGAGGTCGTCGCCGTGCGCGAAGACACGTCCATGGGCATGGTTCGTACCGAAGTGATGTGCGCCCAGTGCGAGGCGCACCTGGGCCATGTGTTCCCGGACGGACCAAGGCCCACGGGTCTGCGGTTCTGCATGAACTCCGCCTCGCTCAAGCTCAAGGAGCGCTAGGGAAGCTTCCCCAGCAGCTCACCAGCG
>JBFKCZ010000401.1:0-3474 GCA_041620035.1 Pseudomonadales bacterium | reverse complement strand
GCGCCCTTGGGCGCGAACTTGTCGAACATTCGGCCACTCGCGCCCAAGGGCGCTCCCACAGGGTCTTCGATCACTTCTGCAAACCGCTCCAAGGGGCGCTCCCACATCATGTCGCGTGCACCCATGCTGCGGCCCTTTCGATCCATTGCCGCTTCTTTGCGAGGTCGGCGGTGAGTGGCAGTTGCGCCACACCCAGCAGCCGGCGCAGCACTTCCACACCCGCGAAGGCACGGGCCAGATCCATCGAGAAGCGCGCGGGTTGTGTGTAGTGATGCAGATGATCCGCGTGGTCGACGCCCGCGAACAGGAGGTGTGCGATGAACACGCCGACATCGAACTCGGTGCTGCCGACGAATGCGAACTCGGGATCGATGATGCGCACACCCTTCGTCCGGTCGTGCAGCCACGATCCGGGATAGAAATCGCCATGAAGCAACGCGGGTGCGGAGTCTGTCGATCGCTGTCCGAGATAGATCTCACCGAGGCGTGCAACCTTCTGCTTCAGTCGATCATCGGCGGCGGTCGATCGCGCAATGGCCGCGAGACCGGGCGTGATCGCATCGAGGTCCAGGCCGTTGTCCGCTGCGAAGGGAATCTCGAAGATGTGTGCGTGATTGAGCGTGCGCATCGCGCGGTTGTCGAACGTCTCGCCTGCCGCGGTGACGCGGTGCAGTGCCGACAACCACGAAAGCAGCGCCGGAATGTGGCGCGTGAAGGCCGCCGTGTCCGCGCCAGCGCGATAGACGTCGGTGAAGTCGGCGGCAGCACCGAGATCCTCCAGCGCCAGCAGCCGGTTTTCGGGATCGAACCCGACGACGTTCGGCATGCGGCCCGCGATGGCATCGATCGATCGGACGGCGGCGTAGAACGCGGCCTCCACGACGATGCGTTCCGCGGGTGCGGCGATCTGCGGATACTTCGCGACGAACGGTACCGACTGTTTGAGAATCAGACTGCGCGTGCCGATCCGCGCACGCAGCGTGCGATTCATGTTGCCTTCGCCAGCGGGCGTCAGCGCATCGACGCGTTCCTGTTTCGCGAGCCAGCCGTGCTCACGCAGGACCCGCTCGATGTCGGCACGCCGTTCCGCGAGGAGTTCGAGCATCGAAGGTCAGCGAATGGCGATTGGATTGATCACCGCCTGCACGGCGCCGGCGAATCGCGGTTGCCCCAGTACGAACAGGAATTCGTATGCCGAATCGGCCGCCAGCGCCCGTGTGTCCATGTTCTCGAGAATGTACACACCGTGCTTGGCGAGCAGTTCCACGTGCACGGGAAATGCCTGATTTGTGTCCTCGTGGGGCAATGCTTCGAGTGCCCAGGTATCGGAACCCACGGCGACCACGCCGAGGCTCGCGAGGTAGCGCGCACCATCGACGCCGAGTCCCGGTTCGCCCGCCATGAAGCGCGCGTTGTCCTTGCCGACGAGATTGAGCCATCCCGTGTGGAACAGCACGACGTCGCCTTTCTCGATCTTGATACCCTGGGCTTTGGCCGCCGCCTCGATCTGTGTCCTGTTGAACGCAGTACCTTCGGCGACCGGGCTCTGTTTGAGCTGACGCGCCATGTCGATGAGCACGCCGCGCGAGACGATCGGCGGAATGGCGTCGACGTTCAGTTTGACGAGTCCCGTGGAGCGCACGAAGTCTTCCGCGCGCAGGCCGTTGTAGTAACGGTGCTCGGTGCCGAGATGACCGAGGCCGTCGAGCTGACTGCCGATGCCCATCCACGTGTACAACAGATCGTCGTTGTAGGTCGCCTTGTTGGCTCCGAGCATCGTGCCCGTACCGTCGGGCGGCTGCAGGATGGTGATTGAGTACTGGCGAGGCGGGTATGCGGGTGAATCGGGCCCGGTAACCACACCGAGCGCATAGGTCTTCCCGGTCTTCACCAGCTTCGCCGCTTTCACCACGGCCTCGGGGGAGAGATTGTTGACCGCGCCGAGTGTGTCGTCGACGCCATATTTGGACGGATACCAGTCCGCCGCGTGGACGGCGCCAGCGACTGCGAGCGTCGTTAGCAGACTGAAGAACGCTTTCATGGAACTCTCCCTTCTTGTTCGTGAGAGGGAGTCTATCGCTTCGTCGAGTCGAGCGCCCTTGCGAGTCGACTGTGGATGCCGCCGAAGCCGCCGTTGCTCATGATCACGACGTGTCGCGTCGTCTTGGGTGGCGGCAGGTGCGCGAGTGTGGTCACCAGGCGGTCGAGGTCGTCTTCGACGTGCGCGGGCACGACGCTGTCGTGCAGCACTTCGGTGAGGTCCCACTTGATGTTCTCGCCGCGGAACCAATAGACCGAGTCTGCGGCGGCGCAACAGGTATTGAGTTCGCTGCGCAAGGTGCCGAGCGACATCGTGTGCGATCGCGGTTCGATGACCGCGACGATCTCGGCGGTACCGACTTTGTTGCGCAGCCCCTGCAACGTGGTTCGAATCGCAGTGGGGTGATGCGCGAAGTCGTCGTACAACATCACGTCGCCGACGGTTGCGAACAGATCCATGCGGCGCGTGACGCCGCTGAATTCGCACAGCGCTTCGATCGCCGCTTCCGGACGCACGCCCGCATGTCTTGCTGCGGCGATGGCGTCGAGCGCGTTGGTGACGTTGTGCTCACCGAGCAGCGACCAGCTCACCGTGCCGAGTGTCGTGTCGTTCAGTTCCACCTTGAAGGACGAACCATCCGTGGCCGCGTTGCGGGCGCGCCACACGTCGCCCGTGTCGGTACTCGTCGCCGCGCCCTTGCGGGCGCGTTTGCGCGACGAGCGCACCCGTGCCAGCGGCGTCCAGCAGCCCATGCGCAGCACATGCTCGACGGCTTCGTCGTGTTCGGGAACGATGATCAAGCCGTTGTCCGGCACCGTACGCAGCAGGTGATGGAACTGAGTCTGGATGGCCGCCAGATCGGGAAAGATGTCGGCATGGTCGTACTCGAGGTTGTTGATCACGAGCGTGCGCGGCCGGTAGTGAACGAACTTGGAACGACGATCGAAATAGGACGTGTCGTACTCATCCGCTTCGATGACGAAGAACGGCGTCGACCCCAGCCGTGCCGAGCGCGGAAAGTCCTTCGGCACGCCCCCGATCAGGAAGCCGGGGTCGAGGCCTGCGCGGTCGAGGATGAAGGCGAGCATGCTCGCGGTCGTCGTCTTGCCGTGGGTGCCCGCTACCGCGAGCACGAAGCGCCCCGGCAGAATCGCGCGCCCCAGCCACTCCGCACCCGACGTGTAGGGAATTCCCGATCGGAGAACCGCTTCCACGCCGGCGTGTCCGCGCGGCAGTCCGGCATTGCCGACGACGACGAGATCGGGCGCCGGCTCGAGATGAGCGGGATCGAATCCTTCGAAGCATTCGATGCCCGCATCGGCGAGCTGCGTGCTCATGGGCGGATACAGCTGTTTGTCGGATCCGGTGACGTGATATCCCGCCTCGCGCGCGAGCATCGCGATGCTGCCCATCAGCGTGCCGCCGATACCGAG
>JBFKCZ010000400.1:0-3477 GCA_041620035.1 Pseudomonadales bacterium | reverse complement strand
TCCGGGGAAAGTCCTAGCGCAAGTGACTCAGGATGCCGTCGAGCTCATCGAGACTCGTGTAGCTGATCACAACCCGTCCCCGGCCCTTGGCGTCCGATTCGATGCTGACCGATGCGCCGATGCGTTCGCTCAGGTCCATTTCGAGCCGGCGCGTATCGGGATCCTTCCCCGTCGTCGGTTTCTTGGTCTTCGCGGACTTGGGTTTCAGTGCATCGCGCACCAGGGATTCGGTCTGCCGCACCGACAGGCCGCGCAGCACCACCTGCAGTGCGACCGATTCCTGATCTCCGCCCGGCAGCGAAAGCAGCGCCCTCGCGTGGCCCATCTCGAGTTCGCCTCGACTCAGCATCTCGCGTACGGCGCCTGAGAGTTGCAGCAGGCGCAGCAGGTTCGTCACGGTCACGCGGGACTTGCCCACCGCATCCGCCACCTGCTGCTGGGTGAGACTGAACTCGTCCTGCAGGCGTTGCAGCGCAAGGGCTTCTTCCAGCGGATTCAAGTCTTCGCGCTGAATGTTCTCGATCAGGGCCATCGCCACGGCCTGCTCGTCGCTCACCGGCCGGACGACCGCCGGTATGGCCGTGAGATTCGCCAATTGCGCGGCGCGCCACCGTCGCTCCCCCGCGATGATCTCGTAGCCACCCGCGGGTCGCGGCCGGATGATGATCGGCTGCATCACCCCCTGGGCGCGAATGGAAGCCGCAAGTTCGGCAAGGCTCTCGTCGTCGAAGTGCTGTCGCGGCTGATAGGGGCTCCGGTGGATGCGATCGATCTCGATCTCGGTCAGCGCCGACCCGTCCGCATCCGCATCGCTGGATGCCGCGCCGAGCAGCGCATCCAGACCACGACCCAATCCCCGCTTCTTGATCACGTCTGGAATCCCTGTTTCCGCTCGGTGCCGGCGCTGCCCCGCTTCAATTCGCCAGCGAGCGCCATGTAGGCCACCGCGCCGCGGGACAATCGATCGTAGAGAACCACGGGCAGGCCGTGGCTCGGTGCCTCGGCGAGCCGCACGTTGAGCGGAATCACTGTCCGGAACACCTTGTCGCCGAAGAACTTGATGAGCTGACGCGACACGTCACGCGTCAGGCTGTTGCGCGGATCATACATCGTTCGCAGGATGCCCTCGATTTCCAGTTGCGGATTGCCGCGCCGCTTCACGCCTTCGATGGTGTCGAGCAACGCACTCAACCCCTCGAGGGCGTAGTACTCGCACTGCATCGGAATCAGCACGCCGTCACTCGCCATGAGTGCATTGATGGTGAGGATGTTGAGCGACGGCGCACAGTCGATGATGACGAAGTCGTAGCGACCCGCCGCATCGGCGAGCGACAGTTTGAGGCGCTGCTCGCGCCGTTCCGCCGACATGAGTTCCACTTCCGCCGCCGTCAGGTCGCCGTTGGCCGGCGCGATCTCGAACCCCGTGGGACATCGCCGCAAGACACTCGAAAGCGGCGTCGATCGCATCAACCAGTCGTATACGGAAAACTGGATCGCATGCTTGTCGACACCGCTGCCCATCGTCGCATTGCCCTGCGGATCCAGATCGATCAACAGCACGCGGGCATCCGACAGCGCCAGCGACGCCGCGAGATTCACGCTCGTCGTCGTCTTGCCGACCCCGCCTTTCTGATTGGCGATCGTGATGATGCGCGTCATGCGCGCATCGCCTCGATGCGCATCATCCAGTGCGGCACATCGAGCCCGGGAATGCGCAGCTGCTTCGACTCGACTTTGGCCATGGCCGGCGTCTCCAACGTGTTCGGATCACCGCATTGAAAGAGCGCCGCACCGCCGGCGGCCAGCAGCCGTCGCACCATTGGCCACAGTCGGGCCGGGGAAGCGACCGCGCGGGAAACGACGGTATCAAATAACGGCTCAGCTTCGTACACCGCAACGTCTGCCGCGCAAACTTCCGCGTTGTTGACTTCGAGTTCCGCCAGCGCGTGCCTGACGAAACCCAGCCTGCGCTCGGAGCGATCGAGAAGCACGAAGTGGGCCTGCGGGCACGCTATCGCGAGCGGGACGCCCGGCAATCCGGCGCCGGTGCCGACGTCGAGAATCCGGCTCATCACCAGCGATGGCGCGAGAGACAAGCTGTCGAGCACATGCCGGGATAGAACGCGCGGCTCGTCGCGGCGGGATACGAGATTCGTGGTTGCGTTCCATCGCACCAGCAGGTCCGCATACCCATGCAGGCGCGCCAGCTGATCCGCGCGGAGCTCGACACCGAGAGCAGCCGCACCCTCACCGAGATCGAGTTCGGGATTCACGCGCTCGCGCGCAGCCGGCGCGCGTGCACCAACAGAAGCGACAGTGCCGCCGGTGTGATACCCGGGATGCTGGCCGCGCGCGCAATCGTCGCAGGCCGCGCCGCACTCAGCTTGCCCTTGAGTTCGCTGGACAAGCCGTCGATGGCATCGTATTCGAGGTCTCCCGGCAGCGGTGTTGCCTCGTAGCGCTTCAAACGCTCGATTTCTTCCTGCTGGCGTGCGATGTAGCCGTCGTACTTGCTCTGCACTTCCACCTGATTGGCGACATCTTCGGCGACTTCCGGCAAACCCAGAACCGCCAGCAACGTGTGGATCTTCACTTTGGGACGGCGCAGCAGGGCCAGCACGTCGACCGGCTTGCCGATGCGTTCATCGCAGGCTCCCTCGATGCTCACCGCCAGCGGGCTGCCGGGCATGACGAGCGTCCCCTTGAGCGTCGCCCTCAGCGTCTCGATGGCCGCTTCCTTCGCCGAGTACGCGCGCCAGCGTTCATCGCCCACCGCACCGAGTTCGCGGCCGATCCGGGTGAGCCGAAGATCGGCATTGTCTTCCCGCAGGCGCAGCCGAAACTCCGCCCGGCTCGTGAACATGCGATAGGGTTCCTTCGTGCCGCGACTGATGAGATCGTCCACCAGGACGCCGAGGTAGGCTTCGTCGCGCCCTGGTGACCACGACGGTTTCCCAGCCACCTTGAGTGCGGCATTGATCCCGGCGAGCAGACCCTGAGCCGCGGCCTCTTCGTAGCCGGTGGTACCGTTGATCTGGCCCGCGAAGAACAACCCTTCCAGAACCCGTGTCTCGAGCGATGCATGCAGATCGCGCGGGTCGAAGAAGTCGTATTCGATGGCGTAACCGGGGCGCGTGATATGCGCGTTCTCGAAGCCACGGATCGATCGCACCACGCGCAGTTGCACATCGAACGGCAGGCTGGTGGAAATGCCGTTGGGATAGAGCTCCGGGGTCGTGAGGCCCTCCGGCTCGACGAAGACCTGGTGGCTCTGCTTGTCTGCAAAGCGCACGACTTTGTCTTCGATCGACGGACAGTACCGCGGGCCGATGCCTTCGATGACGCCCGTGTACAACGGCGATCGATCGAGACCTTCGCGGATGATGGCGTGGGTTGCCGCATTGGTATGCGTGATGTGGCACGGCACCTGGCGCGGATGTTCGGCGGCGTCGCCCAGGAGCGACATCACCGGCACCG
>JBFKCZ010000399.1:0-3483 GCA_041620035.1 Pseudomonadales bacterium | reverse complement strand
CCCGACTTCATCGAGCGCTTCGCCGACGAAGCGAAAATCGTCGCCGGATTCCGCCACAACAACATCGTCACGGTGTTTGCGAGCGGTGAAACCGACGAGCAGCGCTTCATCGCCATGGAGTACATCGGCGGTGGCACGCTGACCGAGCGCCTCGAGCACGGGCCGCTGCCAAAGACCGAGGCGATGCGTATTGCTCGCGCGATCGCGGGTGCGCTCGACTACTCCCACGCGCGCGGCATCGTTCATCGCGATCTCAAGCCCGGCAACATTCTCTTTACCGACGACGGCACCCCCGTGCTTTCCGACTTCGGGATCGCCAAATCCACCGAGACGATGTCCAACCGCACGATGACCGGTGCCGTGATCGGTTCGCCGCGCTATATGGCGCCGGAACAGATGCTCGGCCGCCGCGTGACATCGAGCGCGGACGTGTACGCACTGGGACTGGTGCTGTTCGAGATGCTGGTGGGCACGGTGCCCCCAGCTGACGTCGCCATCGTCAAAACGCCAAAGGATGCCGAGGCCCTGGGCGAACTGCTGCCGAAGGGCTGCGACGACATCGTCGAGATTCTTACGGGCTGCCTGCGCGATCAGCCCGATGAGCGACCAACCGCCGCCGAGGTTGCATCCCGGCTCTCGGCCATGCTCGAGCCGAAGGCCACTGGTTCGAAGCGCGGTTGGTTCGCGATCGCCGCCGGTTTCCTCGTGCTCGCCGCGGCACTCGTCTACACGCAGTTCACCGCCGCTCGTCATCAGCTCGAGTTCGCCGTCAGCCCCATGGCGGCTAGTCTCTATCTGGACGGTCAACTGCTACCCGGCAAGCGTGCCGAGGTCGCCGACGGCGCGCATCAGCTGCTGGTGGTCGACCCCGCCCACATCGGGCGCGCGGTCGCATTCCATGCTGACGACGATGCGGCAATCCGTGTCGAACTGGATCGGCTCACGCTGCCGAGCTTCGAGGAGTTCAGCGAGTTCAACCGGCGCTTTCGCGACGACGCACCGCTGGAAGACGTGGCACCGGAAGCGGTGACCTACGAACCCTTCCAGAAACTGCTCACGCTACGCAGCCATCAGCGGCGCGGCGACACCGCGCGTCTCGACCAACTGGTCGCGGAACTCAACGCACTCGCCGCCGTGGGCGACCCTGCGTCGCAGGTGATTCTGTTCGTGGCGAACTTCGATCAGGTGATCGCCGGCGATCACTTCAGCGGCTTGATACAGCAGGCATCGAATTCCGGCTATGCACTCGCTACCTTCTATCAGGCGCTCCACTACCACTGGGCCAAGTCCGAGGCCGATGCCTTCAACGAAGCCGCCGTGCAGGTGTACCGGGGTCTGATGGCGCTCGCCGTGGAACAGGGTCTGTCGTTTGCCAACGCCTACGTCGCGCAAGCCGACGAACTACTGGCCGGCTGATCCGCGTTCGATCAATCGCACTTCCAGGCGCCGGTTGATCCGGTGGTCTGCCTCGCTTTGTCCCGTTGACAGCAACACTTCCTCGCCGCGCCCGGCTGTGTCGATGCGCGGTGAAAGGGTCGGTTGCAGGCGCTTGATCGCCTCGAACACCGCATTGGCGCGCTGCACCGACAGCAGCATGTTCGTGCTCGCGTCACCGCGGGCGTCGGCATGGCCGACGAAGAGGAAACGCTCGTCCGCGAACTCGTCCCCTACCAGCGTGTCCGCGAGCACCTTCAGATTCGCCTGCGTCGTCGAGTCGAGCGCGGTGCTGTTCACGACGAAGTTGAGCGGGATGTTGATCGATCGCCCCGCAGCTTTTTCTTGAGGCGCGGCAGTCGGCATGCCCGAGCCACCGCCGGTACCAGTGCCGGGCGTCAGCGTGCGCTGCAAACGTAATGGTTTGAACGCCATGTCGCCGAGGCCGCGCTTGATGTCCTCCGGAGTGACGTTCGATGCGCGCGCGGTGATCTCCTCCGACAGCTCGGCGATCCACGTGTTGTTCGGGTCGAGATTACGCGCCGCGACAATGTAGGTCATCGCGTTCTGCGGATCGTCCGCATGAAAGAGAACCTGCGCATAGCGAGCGATCGAACGCGCGCGCTGCGCATCACTGTCGGCGAGATCGAGCGCTTCGCCAAACCCATCGGCCGCGACCCGGTCGAACTGCGGGTCGCCGAACTCCGTGGCGAGTTCCGCTCGCTCCTGTACGTACTGGTACGTCCGACATGCAGCCGCCGCGCGTGAGAGGAAGTCGTAGGCATCCTGCTGACGGAACTCGGCCTTCGCCGTCGTTGCGAGCTGATGGTAACGCGCAGCCAACGCGCAATCGTCTTCCGCCGCCCACGCCGCGAACGGCCCGGCGGACAACATCAGTACGAACAACGGCCATTTCTGCACGCGGGACATGGTACGGCTCGACCTCGATCGAAGATTGGGTGCAGTAAACCACAACCCATCGGCCACTGCCGACCGCGCAGCACTTACACAATAGGCGCAGGCCCGGTTTGCGCCTGACGGTCCCGGGGTGTACAACCGAGGCGGGAAGAAGGAGAGACAACCGACGTGTGCGGGATACTGAGCACATCATGTGTTCGTTCGTTTGCGCGCGCTTTCGGTCGCGGCGCTCTTGCAATGCTGCTCGCCCTGCCACCGATGGCCTTCGCGAGCGGCTTCGAGGCGGCGCAACGCGCCGCGCGCGATGGAGAACTACAGAGTGCCATCGCGCTCTACAAGGACGTCATCGACGCTTCAGCGTCGTCATCGCAACGATCGCTCGCCCTGCTCGGTCTCGCCGACGCGTACCGTCTGCAGGGCAGAAACAAGGCCGCGCTCGAGACGCTGAAGCTCGTCGAGGCGTCCTCTGTTTCCACGGAACTGCGCGCTGCAACCCAGGTGCGGCTGGGCGGTGTCTACTACGCACTCGGCCTCTACGACGCCGCGGAGCTGGCGCTTGCCGAGGCTGGTGGCAGGGAAGAAGATCTCACCGATCACGATCGCATCGCGCTCTTGCTCGACCTGGGCAACGTCGCAGTCGAGCGCGGCCGGTTCGACCGGGCCGTCGACCGCTTTCTGGAAGCGGCGCTTTTGGCCCGCCGGGCAGGGTATGTCGAACTCGAAGCGCGAGCTGCACTGAACGGCGTACGTGCGAAGCTCGACGGTAAGGATCTTCGCGATGTCGAAACCGACCTCGAGCGCATCGCATCGATCATCGCCAGTGTCGGAACGTCGCATACGGGGCGCGATCTGCTGATCGCCCTCGGCGATGCCTATCGTCGTGCCATCGTTGAATTCCAGTTTCCCCAAGCGTGGGCCAACCTCGCGCTGCGCGCATTCGATACCGCACTCGATGGCGCGACGGATCTCGCCACCCTTGGCTACGCAAACGGACTCAAGGGCCGCTTGTACGAAGATCTCGGGCGCCACGGCGAAGCGCTTGCGCTCACGCGCACCGCGATCTTTCACGCACAGCAGATCAACGCGACCGAGCAGCTCTATCGCTGGGAGTGGCAGGCGGGGCGCATTCTT
>JBFKCZ010000398.1:0-3488 GCA_041620035.1 Pseudomonadales bacterium | reverse complement strand
GTCATCGGCAGCAACATCGCCAACATCCTGCTCATTCTCGGGGTGACCGTGCTCATTGCGCCGATCCGAATCGAGATCAGGGGCCTGGCGCGCGACTGTGTGGCGCTGGGTACCGCGACCGCTGCCGGTCTCTTCGTGCTCTTCCACGGAGAACTGGGGCGGCTCACGGGCTTCCTGTTCGTGCTACTCGTCGTCTCCTACACGACGTTTGCTTACCGCAGCGAGCGGCAGACACACGCGCCCTCCGCCGACCTTCATGCCGGCGAGGCCGGCTTGGCCGGACACGTCAAGGGCAGCCTTTGGGTGGTCATCGTCACGGCCGCGGGCGGCCTCGCCGCAATTCTGGTAGGTGCGACGCTGCTGGTGGATGGCAGCATCACGCTCGCCGAGATGCTGGGTGTTTCGTCCGCCGTCATCGGGCTGACGATTGTGGCGATTGGAACGTCGTTGCCGGAACTCGTCACCTCCGTGGTCGCCGCGACGCGCAAGCAGCCGGAACTGGCTTTCGGCAACGTCGTGGGCAGCAACATCTTCAACGTGCTCGCAATCCTGGGTGTCACCGCGGTCATCGAGCCGCTGACGATTACTCACGGTTTCGACTGGGTCGATGCGGCGATGTTCCTCGGTACCGCCATTGCGCTGGTTGTGCTCGCGGGACGCCTCACCCGTTTTGTTGGCGTTGTATTCATCGTCGTCTGGGTCGCGTACAGCGTCTCGCTCTTCCAGCATGGCTGATACCTCCGGCGTGCTCGACGCGGGCGCTGCCGATGTCGGTTGGTTGCTCGACGCAGCCCCTTCGCCCACGGGTTCGCTGGTGCTCGCGCACGGGGCCGGTGCGGCCATGGACCACGTCACGATGACTGCGATTGCCGCGGCGGTCGCCGCCGCCGGGCTCGACGTGTTTCGCTTCAACTTCCCCTTCATGCAGGCGGGACGGCGGCGCGTGGACTCCAAGGCCATCGCCGTGGCGACCATCGAGGCGGCGGTGAACAAGGCGCGCTCGCTGCACCGCATCGGTCCGTTGCTGCTCGGCGGCCACAGCTTCGGCGGCCGCATGGCCTCGCACGCGGTGCTCGAATCTGTTTCGGTCGATGGCCTGGTGTTCTGCTCGTTTCCGCTTCACCCCGCCGGCAAGCCCGGCATCGAACGCGCGGCGCATCTCGCCGCGATCGAAGCGCCGATGCTTTTCTTGTCGGGAACGCGCGATGCGCTCGCAACACCAGATCTGTTGCGCGATGTCGTCTCGCGCCTCAGGGGTGGCGCGACACTGTACTGGCTCGACACAGCCGATCATGGCTATCGCGTACAGAAGCGCCTGCGGGAGCGAACCGACAGCGTGTTCCACGAGATGGCGGAACGCATTGCGGCCTTCGCGCGCGACCTCTGACCGCTTCGGGCGTTACTTGCGGCCGAATCCCTTCAGCCGATCTTCCATGTCCGGGCCGCGTCCAGGGCTCTTGTTGCGTTCGAACGCGAGCCCCTCGGCGAGGGTGTGATCCAGCCCGCCGTTCACGAGCATCTTGTCGGCACGCAGCGTGAACCAGGAGTTGCCCAGAAACTCCCGGGCGAGCGCAGTGGCGCGGTCCATGAGTTCGGCATCCGGCACGCACGCCACCGCGAGTCCGATGGTGGCCGCTTCGGCGCCCGACACTACCCGTCCCGAATACATGAGTTCCTTGGCGCGGGTGAGCCCCACGCGGCGTGGCAAGCGCTGACTCATGCCCCAGGTCGGCGACATGCCCCATTTGCCGTGCGTGTCGGCGAACTTCGCACTTTCTCCGGCCAGGATCAGATCGCAGGCCAGCGCGAGTTCCAGTGAACCCGTGTAGCAGTGACCCTGCACGGCTGCGATCACGGGCTGCGGCAGGCGCTCGATGGCCTCGAGGGTTTCGGCCTGAAAATGCGGCGACGGCGGCCGCTCACCCGATTGGATCGCCTTCAGATCGTTGCCCGCGGAGAAGGACCGCCCTTTGCCCGCGAGAATCACGCAGCCCACCGTGTCGGTCGACTTCGCGATGTCATCGAGGTGCCCGCGCAGCTCGATGAACAAGGTGGGCGAGAGCGCGTTGAGTGCGTCGGGCCGGTTCAAAGTCAGCGTGGTCAGACCGGCGTCGTCGGCGCGCAGCACGAGATTGGTCATGGAGCCTCCCCGGGTCATTGCGGATAATGACCACCATCTTAGAACGTATCCGAGCCATGAGCCGACCTCGAATTCTGGTAATCGGCGGCGGTATGGCGGGGCTCTCCTGCGCCGCGCATGCATCCGAGTTCGCCGATGTCACGGTACTCGAAGCCGAGTCGGCGCCGGGCTATCACAGCTCCGGTCGGTCCGCGGCCTCGTACATCGAGCCTTACATCAACGCGACCGTCCATGCCTTGACCACATCGAGCCGCGAATTCTTCGAGCATCCGCCCTCGGGTTTCTCCGTCACGCCGCTGGTGCGGCCCCGTGCCGACCTGATGATCGCCGGCGAAGGCAAGGCCCACCTCGTCGACGACTACCTGCGCCGATGGGGCGCGTTGTGCCCCGACCTCACTGAGGTTCCCCGCCAGCACGCGTTTTCCCTGGTTCCGGTGTTGCGCGAGCATGCGGTCGCGCGTGCGGTGAGCGATCCGCACGTGATGGACATCGATGTACATGCGCTCCTCGAAGGCTTCCGTCGTCTGCTCGTGTCGCGCGGCGGCAGACTGGCAACCAACAGTCGGGTTGAAACACTGGAGCGCGTGGCGGGGGGCTGGCGGGCACGCAGCGAGCGCGCGAGCTTCGATGCCGATCTCGTCGTCAATGCAGCCGGCGCCTGGGGTGAGAAGGTCGGCGCGCTCGCGGGTGCGTTACCTGTGGGCGTGATCCCGAAACGCCGCACCGCGGTGCTGATCGGCGCCGATGGGCGCGCGATTGCGGATTGGCCGATCGTTCACGAGATCGAGAGTACGTTCTATTTCAAGCCGGACGCCGGCCGCATTCTGTTGTCGCCCGCCGACGAGACGCCGAGCGAGCCCTGCGATGCGCAACCGGAAGAACTGGACGTGGCGGTGGCGATCGATCGATTCGAAAACGCGGTGGATCTGTCCGTCAGGAAGATCGAGCACCGCTGGGCGGGGCTGCGCAGCTTCGTGGCCGACAAGATGCCCGTGGTCGGGTTCGATCCACAGGTGAGCGGATTCTTCTGGCTCGTCGGGCAGGGCGGTTTCGGCATTCAGACCTCACCTGCGATGGGTCGCTTGAGCGCATCGCTCCTGCGCGGCGCTGACGTTCCCGACGACATCGCGGCACGCGGCCTGCAGGCGCGCGACCTCTCACCGGCACGTTTCAATCCAAGCTAGCTACAGGCCGAGCACCAGCTTGGCGACGATGTTCTTCTGCACTTCGTTGCTGCCACCCGCAATGGTCGAAGCCCGGAAGTTGAGATAGTTCGGTACCGTGACCACGCCCTCGGTCGGTCCGATGATCGGCTGGTTGCTGCGCACGGTTCGTGCTTCCGGCTGAT
>JBFKCZ010000397.1:0-3492 GCA_041620035.1 Pseudomonadales bacterium | reverse complement strand
TCCGTCGATCAATCCCAGCGCGAAGATCTTTTCGGCCTCGATCGTGCCTGGTACAGCCCCGGTTGGGAACTCGATGATGTCGAGCGCGATACCGGCAACGACATGACCGATGCCGTTGGTGGCTTTCGCGAAGAAGGTGCGCGCCGAGTAGAAGATGCCTTCCTGGCGACGGCCGGTGAGCAGCTCGTGCTCGTCGGCGATGTCGGCGAGCGCCGACATCACGCTGATGTTCAGGATCGATCCGCACGCCGACGAAAACGTGCCGATCGCGACGATGAACATCACCAGTTCGGTGGTGGTGTTCTCCGGCGCCAGATCGAAAAGCCGCAGTGTCACGGCGGTGGACCAGAACACACTCAGGCCGGCAGCCGAAGCAACGATCGTCCAGCGTTTGTCGAAGCGGTTATGGAGCCGTGCGGTGAATATGAAACCGATCGCATAGCCGAACACGTTGTTGAGAATCAGCCAGCCCACCTGATAGTCGGTGAGTTCCCAGTAAAACGTGGCCATGTAGAGTCCCAGCGTCTCGTGAGTGCCGATCATTACGGACAGGAAGAACAGGCCCAAGAGCAGGAACAGGTAGTGTCGATTGCGCATGGCAGACAGCATCTCGCGCCCGAGCTGCGCGACGCTGAACGGCGGCAGGTCCGTTGGCACTGGCTTCAGGAACGGGATGCGATCGCGCGTCTGATAGGCCGACAAGAGAATGCAGACCATGATCAGGCTGCAGCAGAAGAACACGACGGGGTAGTACGCTGATTGCTCCATGCGACCGTTGTCGAACGACGGGAAGATCACGAACCACACCGCGATGTGCATCACGATCACGCCGCCGTAGGTGAACACGTTGTTGTAGCTCATCACCTTGGAGCGTTCGTTGTAGTCGTCGGACAGCTCTGCGCCGAGCGCCAGGTGTGGTACGGCGAACAAAGTGGAGCAGACGCGCATCACCACGGTGAACAGCATGAACCAGAGAAAGAGGCTCGTGGTGTCGAGTCCGGCTGGCGGATTGAAGATGGCGTAGATGCAAAGTACGAGCGGCAAGGGCGCCGCGAACATGAACGGGTGGCGGCGGCCCCAGCGCGAGCGGAATCGATCGGAAATGGAGCCCATGAGCGGGTCGGTGATCGCATCGGAAACGATGCCCACCGTCACCGCGGCCGCCGTGAGCGTGCCCGACAGTCCTAGAATCTGGTTGTAATAGAAGAAGGTGAGGGCGTTGAAGATCCAGTTGGTTGCGGCTTCGCCGGACGCGCCGATACCGAATGCCAGTTTCGTCCGCATGGCCACCGTCTGCTGCTGCATGCTGCCTCCTTCCCGTTCCCGCCACGTTAGCATCCTTTGCCTGCCCGCCGAGGCTGCCCCGCGAGGTAGAATCGGCGGTTCGAACACTGTCACGCCGAGCCGATGTCACGCGCCGTAAACGAGTTCCGTGTTCAGGCCGGCTTCAAACCCGCCGGCGATCAACCCGCTGCAATCGAGAGCCTCATCGATGGTCTGCAATCGGGGCTTGCGGCCCAAACGCTCCTGGGCGTGACGGGATCAGGCAAGACATTCACCATCGCCAACGTGATTCAGGCCGTGCAGCGCCCAACGCTGGTGCTCGCACCGAACAAGACGCTGGCTGCGCAACTGTACGGTGAGTTCAAGGACTTCTTTCCGGATAACGCGGTCGAGTACTTCGTGTCGTACTACGACTACTACCAGCCCGAGGCCTACGTTCCATCGTCTGATACGTACATCGAGAAGGATTCGTCGGTCAACGCGCACATCGAGCAGATGCGACTGTCTGCGACGAAGGCAATCATCGAGCGTCGCGATACCGTGATCGTGGCGTCGGTGTCTGCCATCTATGGCCTCGGCGACCCCGGTTCGTATCTCAAGATGGTGTTGCACCTCGACCGTGGTGACCGCGTCGATCAACGCTACATCCTGGTGCGCCTCGCGGAGTTGCAGTACACGCGCAACGACATGGTCTTTCAGCGCGGTACCTATCGGGTGCGGGGCGACGTGATCGACGTGTTTCCCGCGGAGAGCGAGAAGGAAGCGGTACGTGTCGAGCTCTTCGACGATGAGATCGAGAACATCTCGGTGTTCGACCCGCTCACGGGGGAGGTGCTAAACCGCGTACCGCGCTACACCATCTTCCCCAAGACGCACTACGTGACGCCGAAGGAACGCATCCTGTCCGTCATCGACGACATCAAGGATGAGCTCCAGGATCGGCTGAAATGGCTCACGGATCAGCACAAGCTCGTGGAAGCTCAGCGCCTGGAGCAGCGCACACGATTCGACCTCGAGATGATTCGGGAACTCGGTTACTGCGCCGGCATCGAGAACTACTCGCGTTATCTCTCCGGCAGGCAGCCCGGCGAACCGCCTCCCACGCTCTTCGACTATCTGCCAAAGGATGCGCTGTTGATCGTCGATGAGTCGCACGTCACCGTCCCGCAGATCGGGGGCATGTTCAAAGGCGACCGGTCGAGGAAGGAAACGCTGGTCGAGTATGGATTCCGATTGCCGTCGGCGCTCGACAACAGGCCCCTGCGATTCGACGAATGGGAAGCCCTCGCGCCGCAGATGATCTTCGTGTCCGCCACACCGGGGCCGTACGAAGACGCGCACGCCGGGCAGGTGATCGAACAGGTGGTGCGTCCGACCGGCCTCGTGGATCCGGAAGTCGAGATTCGGCCCGCATCGAATCAGGTCGATGACCTGTTGGGTGAAATTCGGCGCAACGCCGAGCGCAAGGAGCGTGTGCTGGTGACCACGCTGACCAAGCGGATGGCCGAAGACCTCACCGAGTACCTCGACGAACACGGTGTGCGTGTGCGCTACCTGCACTCCGACATCGATACGGTCGAGCGCATGGAGATCATTCGCGACCTTCGTATGGGCGAGTTCGACGTGCTCGTGGGCATCAACCTCCTGCGTGAGGGCTTGGACATGCCCGAGGTCTCGCTCGTGGCGATCCTCGATGCCGACAAGGAGGGGTTCCTGCGTTCCGATCGTTCCCTGATCCAGACCGTCGGGCGTGCCGCGCGGCATTTGCACGGCCGCGCGATTTTGTATGCCGACCAGGTGACAGGGTCGATGAAACGTGCGCTCGACGAGACCAATCGAAGGCGCGAGAAGCAGGTTGCGTTCAACGCGGCACACGGCATCACGCCGAAGGGCATCTCGAAGGCGGTGGCCGACATCATGGAGGGTGCTCGCGCGCCAGCCCCCGGGCAGGCGCCGCGGCGCAAGGTGGCGGAGCCAGGCTCGAGGTATCAGCGCGAGATCCCCGACGATCCGAAGGCACTGGGCAAGCTGCTGGCGAAGCTGGAAGCCGAGATGCTGGAGCACGCACGTAATCTGGAGTTCGAAGAAGCCGCGCAGCTGCGCGACGAGATTCACGCCATTCGAGAAGAGCGGCTACTGAAAGGTTAGGCTGTGTGGGAGCGGGCTTGCCCGCGAATGGCTTGTTGAATCGCCAAGCTCAGTTCGCGG
>JBFKCZ010000396.1:0-3494 GCA_041620035.1 Pseudomonadales bacterium | reverse complement strand
TCGGCCTCATCGAGATGGGCGTCACGTTCGTGCTCTGGCAGACGGCACTCGCCCGCACCGAGAACGTCGGCCGAATGGGACAGCTCATCTTCCTCTCGCCATTCATTTCTCTGGTGCTCATCGATCGTGTTCTGGGCGAAGACGTGCAGACTTCGTCGGTCGTCGGACTCGCGCTGATCGTGGTTGGACTCATCATCACACGACGAAACCCGGCGACGTGAAGCGCTTCTACGGCTGGATCATCGTCGCGGTCGGGTTCGCAATCGGCCTGCTGACTTCCGGTCTCCACTCGTACACCCGGGGCATCTTTCTGAAACCCATCGCGGAAGCCCTGGACGCTTCCCGTCTCGAACTGTCGCTCGGCTTCACGCTCACGACCGCCATCGTCGCCGTGTCGGGTCCGCTCGCCGGCTACCTCGTCGACCGGCTGAATCTGCGCCGACTGATGGTTGGGCTCGTGCTGTGGACGGTCGCGGGTTACGTGCTGCTCGCATCGGTCGAGACGCGCTGGCAGCTGTTCGTGGTGCTCGGTGTGTTCTTTGGTCTCGGCACGTTCCATCTGTCGGGCGCCGCCGTGCCGAAACTCGTCGTGAACTGGTTCGACCGCCATCGCGGACTCGCGCTCTCGATCGTCGCGATGGGCGCATCCACAGCCGGGGCACTCGCACCGCCGATTGCCACCGCGCTGATCGAAGCGATCGGCTGGCGCGAGACGCTGATCGTGTTCGGCGCTGCGACCTTCCTGCTTGTGTTGCCGATCGTGGCGGTCTGGGTGCGCACCCACCCTGCGGAGATCGGCCTGCAGCCCGACGGCGACGAAACGCCCACCGACACATCGGTTGCGCGAGTCACAGAAAGACAGTGGCGACGCAGTGATTACCTGCGAGCGCCGCCGTTCTGGGGGATCGTGCTGATCTTCGGCTTGATGGGCTGCAACTTTTCGGCGATTTCGCTGCATCTCTTCGCCCACCTCACGGACATCGGCATCGAACCCGAGCCGGCTTCGCTCATCCTGTCGGCGATGGCCACCCTCGCAATCGTCAGCAAACCGATATTCGGCCGGCTGCTCGATGCGTTCGATGCACGCGTGAGTGTCGCCATCTCGCTCGGCGCGCAGATCGTCGGCATCGCCTTCCTGCTGACGCTCGACGGCTTCTGGGGGCTCATGATCGCGCTCGTGATCTTCGGTACGGGCTACGGCGGCATGGTGCCGCTGCGCAACGCATTGACGGCCAGGCACTTCGGGAGGCTTTCGTTCGGCGAGGTCGCTGGCGCGGGACGGGCCGCGATGGCGCCCCTCACCATGCTCGGCATGCCGTTCGCCGGGTGGATCTTCGACGTCTATCAGAGCTACGAGATCGCGTTCACCGTGTTTCTCGCGCTCTATGTCGTCGCGTGCCTGGGAATTCTGCTCCTCGCGCCTAGCCGATCCGCGCCAGCCACTGCGCAATCGCCCGGCCGATCTCGTCAGGCGAATCTTCCTGCAGGAAGTGATTCCCCTTCACGGTGACCTCGGTCTGATTCGGCCAGGTGCGGCAGAACTCCCGCTGCGCACCGATGAGAATCGCACCAGGATCGGCGTTGATGAAGAGCTTCGGCACCTCGCTGCCTTCGAGCCACTTCGCGTAGTCGGCCGCGATGGCCACCACATCGGCGGGCTCCCCATCGATCGGAATCTGCCTCGGCCACGTGAGTGTCGGCCGGCGGTCTTCGCCAGGCTTCTCGAACGGACGCCGATAAACGTTCATTTCCGCGTCGGTGAGTTTTCTCAGGATGGATCCGGGGAGTACGCGTTCGACGAACACGTTCTTCTCGAGCACCATCGCTTCGCCCGCTGCGGACCGAAACCCCTGGAACACACCGCGCGCAGCTTCCGGCCATTCCGCCCACGTCACGGGACGCACGATGGCCTCCATGTAGCAGATGCCTTTCACCGCATCTCGATGCCGGTTCGCCCAGTCGAAACCGAGCGCCGAACCCCAGTCGTGAATCACGAGCGTCACGTTCCGGGTCACGCCCAGGGCCTCGAGTGCAGCATCGAAGTACTCACGGTGCTCGGCGAAGGTGTAACGCTGCGGACCCGAGGGCGAAAGCTTGTCGGAGTCGCCCATACCGATCAGGTCGAGGGCAATACAGCGCCCCAGTTTCGCAACGTGCGGCATGACGTTGCGCCACAGGTACGACGACGTGGGATTACCATGCTGGAAGACGATCGGATCGCCCGTGCCCATTTCGACGTAGGCCATGGACTTGCCGAGCACTCCGATCTTTCGCTTCGGATGTTCCTTTGCCTCGATTGCCATCAGTTTCCTCCGGTTTGGGCGCCACTCAGCCGAGTCAGATAGTCGCGAATTGCCTGTGCCTCGAATCCCGCGTGGAGCACGCCGCGAGTTGCGAGCTTAGCCACGTCGTCCGCGTTGTGCCAGGCGATCTGACTGAGTTCGCTGCGATCGAACCGCAGAATGCGTCCGGCAAACTCGGTTGCGTAGACGCGATTCAACGCACCTTTGTAGTGGTAGTCGCCCACTTCGGTCAGATCACCAACCTCCACGTACAGCTCTTCGGCGAGCTCACGCCGCGCCGCGGCTTCCAGATCTTCACCGGCCTCGACCCGACCACCCGGCAACCCCCAGCGGGTACGACCCACGCCGAAGCGCTGATGATGTACTACCAGCAGAAAGCTCTCGTCTTTTCGGAGGATGCAGCGCGCCGTGCGGAAGTTCTGCGGGATGACGACGCGTCGGTTCACGCGCCCGTCCGCATTGCATTCCAGGCGGCGTCCGCGAACACGTGCTTCACCCTGGAAGGCGACGCCTGAGTCTGCCCTGCGAGCCAATGCCGCGTGTAGTCCTGGATCGGGCCGCTGATGATCGGGACGTAGGTATCCGGCGGAAGGCGCTTCATGTCGCCCGCAGCCACGTACGGTGCGAACCACTGGAACACGGCCGTGATGTGTTCACGATGAATCTCCTTCAGTTCGCGCCGGGCACCTTCCGAAAAGGCGATGTCACGGGAGTTGAGCAGGTAGCGCGCGAGATCAGCGTGCTTCGTCACCCAGTCGCAATACTGCGTGACGACCACTCGAACACCGGCCTCGGCGCTGCGGCAGCGCCTCAGTTTCTTGAGCAGATCGGCGTTCAAGCGTTTCACGCCGTCGATGAACAGGCCGCTTGCAACACCCTCCTTGCTGCCGAAGTGGTGATACAGACTGCCGATGCTGGCCCCGCTCTCCCGACAGATGTCTTCCACCGTGGTGGCATCGATGCCAAGACCGGTGAAGCAACCCAGTGCAGCCTCGAGTATCGATTGTTGACGCGCGGGCGTTCCTGCGCGCATGACGGTTTTGCGGCTCCCCATGCGCGAATCTTAATCTAGAACGAGATTCTAGTAAAAACGACGATGACCGGTTACAGTCGGCATCATTTCCTTTTCTCGAAGGAGCGCCTTCCATGGACATCGAACTGTCTCCTGCCGATCTCGAGTTTCGTGACGAG
>JBFKCZ010000395.1:0-3498 GCA_041620035.1 Pseudomonadales bacterium | reverse complement strand
GCCGAGCGGGGTCGTGCGGACACGGGTTGTCTGCGGTCTGGCGGCATGTGGTACACGCCGGGTTTCGAGCGCGACTTCTACACCAGTACGCCATTGGGCTGCATCGCGCGCATCAGCGTGGCCTGAGGCTCGCGGCAAACCACGCTCAGGCGTTCGCTCGAGCGCGGCTGGGAATCTGTGGTACGAACCGATAACTCGGATCGGCGATCTGGCGGCGACGGATGGCCAGCATTTCCCGCCAGGTTGCAATCAATCCATGCGGCGCCGGTGGTAGATCCTGCTCGATTGCTTCGCGCAGCTTCGGCAGGTTGTAGAAGGGTACGGCCGGGTACATGTGGTGCTCGAGGTGGTACTGCATGCTCCAGTAGTAGAAGGCCGGCAGCCACGAGCAGGTGAACGTGCGCGTGTTGAGGCGGAAGTCGGGCACGTCGGCATTCAGTCCAAAGTGCTGCGGCACACCGCAAAGAAATCCGAGCCAGCCGCAGTAGAACGTGCCGAACGTGAATACCACGATGAGAAACGCATGTCCGGAAACGACGAATGCAGCCGCGATGAGACTGTGGCCGATCAACAAAGTCCGCGCCCAGCGGCGGTGCCGGCGGCGCAGACTCGGTGCCGAGTCGGGCAGCACGTGGTTGTACCAGGCACCGTCGATACGGCCGGTTGCATGCCGGAAGACGAGCTTCAGGCGCTCCCAGGTCGCGCGCGGATTCCACGCGAGTAGCCCCAACCACACTCCCCACCGCGACAGACTGAACTTCACGGGCAGCACCACCTCACCGTCGTGCCGGGCATGACACGTCGAGCGATGATGTCTGGCGTGACTCTCCTGGTACCAGATGTAGTCCGACCAGCTGATGAACGCGTACACCTGCTCGAAGAACGCGTTCAGACGGCGCGAGTTGAACACCGTGCGATGCTGCAGTTCGTGAATCGCGATCAGCCCCATGAACGGGCCGATGGTGCCGTGCACGAAGAGCGCCAAGACGAGCAACGGCACCGACGTGAACCAGTTGTCGGCGTCGATGTTCAGATAGGCGGCGTAAGCGAGTGCGCCCGTGGCGAAGAAGAGACCGAGGTGGCTCACCGTCTGCAGCCAGCCGCGCAGGTCGTTGCGCGTCATCAATCGAGCGAGAACGGCCTTGTCGATCGGGCTGCGGTACCAACCGATACGCGCATCGTCGGTGAACACCGGCTCATGACTCGCGTTCGCCATGTTGCTCGGACTCGTCGTTCGATGAGTCACGATGGTAACTCAAGCCTTCTTTCTCGAAGAGGTTCGCATCGTCGATGACGCGAGAGACAGGCGGCAAAGGAGCGCGCGGCCGAGCGACTTGCCCGCAAATGAACCAGTGATTGCCTCACGTTCGTTCGCGCCCAAGGGCGCTCCCACAATGCTTCGATCAGTCTCGCGACACGTCGCCAAGGTGTTGTCGAACTAGACGTTTGCAGGTACCACAGGTACGTTTGCCCGCATCGAGCTTCTCCTTCGGAACGCAGGGGCCATCTTGAACAATCGACCGGAACCGGTTCAGTACATGGCACGTACGCGGGAGTACTACGCCGCTCAGGGGTTCGAGCGACCCTACGTGTGGGCTTCCTTCGATACGGTGCCGTTCACACCGCTCGCGAAACCCCTCTCACAGTCGCGCCTGGCGCTGATCACAACTTCGGCCACATACGATCGGCAGCCGACGGATGCGCGCCGAGTGGACCAAGGATCTACGGAGCACCCGCCAGAACGCCTCTTCGGCAACGACCTGTCCTGGGACAAGGAAGCGACTCATCTCGACGATCGCGACTCGTTCTTTCCGATCACCCACCTCAGGCGCGCGGTCGACGAAGGACGCATCGGCGCGCTCGCGCCCCGTTTCTTCTGCGTGCCCACCTCCTACAGTCAGCGACAAACCATCGACGACGACGCACCGCAGGTGATCGGCATGTGCCGTGATGATGCGGTCGACGTCGCACTCCTCGTACCGTTGTGACCCGTGTGCCATCAGACCGTGAGTCTGATCGCGCGGGAACTGGAAGCTGCCGGAATACCCACCGTCATCCTCGGGTCGGCACTCGACATCGTGGAGCACTGCGGCGTGCCTCGGTTCGTGTTCACCGACTTTCCACTCGGCAATCCCTGCGGTGAGCCGTGGAATCGGGACATGCAATGGGACATCGTGACGACCGCGCTCGATGCACTTGCGCAGGCACGCGAACCGCGTACGCGCGTGGACATTCCCTATCGATGGCAAACGGATACCTGGCGCACCCGCTACATGGAAGTGACCGAGGCGAACCGCGCTTCGTTGCAGCGCAAAGGGCTCGAACGACGCGCGATGCGCGCATCGGCGCGCCCGCGGGTTGGGAGCGACTAGCAAGATCGATGGTGAGGGAGTGGAGTTGTAGTCCTGGCAACGGGGCGTTGCAAAAGGTCATCGAAGGGACCGTAGGAGCGACCCGTGGTCGCGATGAGCGATTGATTTCCTGGAAAGCAATCGCGAGCGCGGCTCGCTCCTACAACCCCGGTCCGGCTCCAGCGACACCCTCCAAGCGCGCTCCCACACATCTCCCGCAGGGCACTTCGTGATCTACAGCGACCGCACGCCGATCAGCTTCCAGGACGAACTACCGGAATCGGTCGATGTAGTCGTGATCGGCGGCGGCGTGATCGGTATTTCCACCGCCTGGTTCCTGGCGAAGAGCGGCGTCTCCGTGCTCGTGTGTGAAAAGGGCCGCGTGGCCGGCGAGCAGTCGAGCCGCAACTGGGGCTGGATCCGCCAGCAGGCACGCGATGCCGCCGAACTGCCAATCGTCATCGACAGCATCAACACCTGGGAATCGCTATCCCGGGAACTGGGCGACGACATCGGTTTCACCCGCCAGGGCGTGCTCTATCTCGCCGAGACCGACGCGCAACTCGCCGAGTACGAGAAATGGCTGCCGGTCGCGCAACAACATCAGCTCGACACACGCCTGCTCACGAGCCGTGAGGTGGATGCGCTCATCAACGACAAGCCCGGACAGTGGAAGGGCGGCATGTTCACCCCCAGCGACGGCCGGGCCGAGCCGTTCAAGGCCGTGCCTGCGCTAGCGAAAGCCCTGCGCGAGCGCGGCGGTCGCATTCGCGAAGCCTGCGCAGTGCGCTCCGTGGAGATGCAGGGCGGCGCGGTGGCTGGCGTCGTCACCGAACACGGTCGTGTGCGAACTCGATCGGTCGTGTGCGCGGGCGGCGCGTGGTCCACCCTCTTCATGGCCAATCTCGGTGTGCGGCTGCCGCAGCTCACCGTACGTGCCACTGTCGCGCGAACGGCGCCTGCACCGGACATCTATCAAGGCAACGCAGCGGTCGGGGAAGTGGCGACCGAGCCACTCTTCGAAGAGCCCGGCGACGGCGCCGGGCAGGCGCAGGACGATGTAGCTCGCCGAGCGAGCGCCGGCGTCGGCGGCGGCGGCGAGGATGGCGGGGATCTCGTAGTCGGTCAAGCCGGGGACGACCGGGGC
>JBFKCZ010000394.1:0-3511 GCA_041620035.1 Pseudomonadales bacterium | reverse complement strand
ATACGGCCATCGACGTCAACGACACGTATGGCAGTCTGGTGATGGATCTGAACCGCGACGTGGGGGCCGCGTATCAGTATCGCGAGACATTCGATCTCGTCACGAACAGCGGCACGGGCGAACACATCTTCGACCAGGGTGCGGTTTTCCGAAACGCGCATCAGCTGACCGAGGTCGGCGGCTTGATGATTCACGTCATGCCTTTCGTCAACTACGTGAACCATGGCTTCTATTCCTTTCACCCGAATCTCTATCACGCGCTTGCATCGGCCAATCGCTATCAGATTCTGGGTCTGGGCATCGCGACCCGCGACGGTAGAGGGATCATCTCCATCCCGAATCAGGAGGCACCGCGCCTGTCGAACTTCCTGAGTCGCGGCCCCGAGGTCGAGATCGAGCTGCTGCTGACGGAACCGAAGGTGCCGCGACGCCGGCTGCCGCACGGCTGGGTCGAGTCGCTCGCCGCGCGCATGCCCGGCGCCTCGCGCAAGCAGCGCTTCGGGTTGCACGTACATCGCCTGCTCGTGCACGCCCGTAAGATTCTCGTCTTCGCGATCCTGAAGAAGTCGGACGCGGCGGACTTCGTGGTTCCGATTCAATTGCGATACGCGGACGACATTCAGGGCGACGCGTTGTAGGGGGTATCATGGCTGAAAGGAGCGAGCACACCATGGCCAGCAGCAAGACCATCGATCCTGTCCCCGCCCTCGACCGGGATCTCGACATTCTCGGCCGGGTCCGTCGAGAGGACATTCGCCTCGACCCGTTCCCGCACGTCCTCATCCACGATGCACTGCCGCAACCGGTTTTCGAATCGTTGGCGGCGAGTTTCCCGAGCTTCGAGTACGTCGCCCGCGACGAGGCGAGCCTCAACAACAAGGCGTGTCTGCGCGGTGCCGACGAAGTGCTCGGCGACGCATCGATCGGCGCCGACTGGCAGCGGTTCTTCAACTACCATCTCTCGCGCGAGTTCTTTCTGCACTTCGTCGACCTGTTCGGGCCGACCATCGATCGAATGCATCCGGGTCTCGTGGAGAATTTCGGCCGGCCGCTCGAGGCCTTCGAAGTCGGCACGCGCGCGACGGGCAAGGGAACCGCCAGCAGCAACCGTGAGCCCGATGTCGTGCTCGACTGTGTGTTTGGCGTCAACACGCCCGTGCGCGCGCCGACCGCGGTGCGCGGCCCGCACATCGACAGCCCTTTCAAGCTGTTTTCGTCGCTCCTGTATTTCCGCGAGCCGAACGATGCCTCGGAAGGCGGTGAGTACGAGCTCTATTCGCTGAAGCGGCGGATCTATCCCAAGGCCAGCCTGAAGAAGATACCGCGCCGCTACGTGCGCCCCGTCGCGCGCGTGCCCTATCGCGCCAACACGCTGATGTTCTGGCTGAACGGATCCACTGCGATCCACGGTGTGACGCCGCGCCAGATCACACCCATCCCCCGCCGCTACGTGGCGGTCATGGGCGAGTGCTACGGGGGTCGCAACACCGAAGGTTTCTTCGCACACCACCCGGGTTGGGATTCGGCACTGGGCCGGCTGCAGAGCCTGCTCAACGTCTAGGAAAGCTCTTCCAAGGGCGGGATCGTCCCGACCTACTCCTTGCGAACGATGCACTGCCCCGACGGGATGGGAATGACCATCTCGCGCCGATCCGCGAAGTACTCGTCGAACGCCTTCGTGGCACCCGGACAGCTCGCAAAACCGTAATCGTCGCAGACGATGACGCCACCGGGCGTCAGGCGCGGAAAGAAGAACTCGATGGCGTCGAGGGTGGGTCTGTAGAGATCGACATCGATGTGCACGAGCGCGAAGCGGCGATCGGCCACCTCGTCGAATCGCGATGGAATCCAACCCTTGTAGAAGTGGCAGTTCGAGAACTGCGCGAGGTAGCCGCGCGCCGCCTGCTCTTCCACGGAGATGTCGCCCTCCGCCCACCCCTCGATACCGCCAGTGGGGCGATCTTCGTCGCCGGCCGCCGACAGCCCCGCGAACGAGTCGAAGATATGATGGGGGCGAGCTGGATCGCTCAACGCCTTCATCAGAAAGAAGGTGCTCTTGCCGAATCGCACGCCGCACTCCGCCGTGTCACCCGGGATCGACTTCTGCGCAACGAGGCGACCCGCGGCGTGCAGGAAGTAACAGCGGTCGGCCGGTATGCCGGGTACGTCGCCCCACTCCGCGTGCAGATCGCGCAGTTCCTGCGACATCGTCCAGTTGAGATGCGACTTGTACAGGTACAGATCGTGGCGGCGCAGGCGGCGCTCGAAGAACTTGCTCTGTGCCTTGCGCCGCTTGATCGGATCGGAGGAGATCCGCTTCAAAAAATTCTTCAGCGACGGCACGCCGGCTCAGGCTCCGGCAGACGAGAAGAAGCGGCTTCTGACACCTTGCTTGAACAGCTTCTTACGCTGTTCGAACGCGAGCGGATGTTTCTCCTGCGCACACAGGGTCCACGCCACACCCGGATAAGCGCGCGCGACCAGCTCCATTTGTCCCGCCCACCACTCCGGCGTGCGGATGGTGCAATGCGCATTCGTGCCGTCGGGCATGATCTTCTTCGCGCGAAAGCAGGCGGCGACCGCGTAGACGAACTTCGTGGCATGGCCGAACAGGTGATGCAGCACCCAGGGAATGTCCTCGGCGGGTATGTGCTCGAGCACGTCGGTGGTGATCACGCCATCGTAGTGCGCCTCGTACGGACCGGAGAACGGCTCGTACGCGGGGTCGTAGCAGGTGACCCGGGCATTGCTCCAGCGCGGCATCACCTTGAACCGCGAGTTCGGATCCTCGCCGGGGGCCGGCTCGTACAGCGTCGCTTTCCCGGACCCGTAGTCGAGCACCGTCCTGGCACTGTGCTTCGCGACGAGCTTGGCGATCGGCTCGACATGCTCGGTGAGCGAAATGCCGGAAAACGTGCTTTCTGCCGTGTGACCCGTGTCGGGCCGACCTTCGTCGTGCATCTGCCCGTACAACTCGAGCAGCTCGCCGTAACGTTCGCTTGGCGCATCTTCCGAGAACACGACGAAACGCGCGGCGTCGGCCTCGGCTTCGAGGTCGTGCCACACCGCCGCCTTGGGATGCGGCCAGTAGCGCAACGTGTCCGGAAACGGCTGCCACGGCTGCGTGTGCAGCGTGGTGAAGTGCAGCAGCTTGGTGGTTTGCGGATCGTACTCGTCGTCACGTGCGTTCCACCCCCGGTCCATCGTGCCCCACAGCCCGGCATCGCGGACACGCGCACGAAACATCTTGTGCTTGTTGGGTACGCGCACGTCTTCGATCGGCCAGAGCGATTCGAGCTTCGCGCAGTCGAGCAGCATCACGGACGTTTCCTTGTCGTTGATGCTGAGTACCGCCGCACCGTTCATGTCGAGGTCGAACATCTCTGCCGGATCGGTGAGGTAGATCTGATCGACATCGTTGTAGATCGCACGGCCTTCATAGCCGGTGAGATACGGTACGGCGTATCGGTACTGCGTGAACCCCGTCTTCCACGTCGATCGGTCGAACCCT
>JBFKCZ010000393.1:0-3526 GCA_041620035.1 Pseudomonadales bacterium | reverse complement strand
GGTCGCCACCTGCAGAGCCGCATACGCCGGACGATCGCCCTCGGCCGCGGGGGTGAGCGTAGCGAAGGCGCGCATCCGTCCCACATGCGCCGCAACGACGCATTCCTCCGCAGGACAGTGCGGGAAATCGGATTCGAGACCGGTGACGTGGCAATGCACAGCGGCACCCCGATTCGTCAGATCGCGGGGCAGACCGGGCTGCGCAAGCCAGAGCGCCTCGCCCTGGGTGAGCACGAGGTCGGCCGAAGAGAGCAGCGACGCGAGATCGGTGGCGAGCCATTGGTCCAGATGTTCGGGGTGCAGGCGTTTGCTTCTGCGCAGCAGTGGATCGAAGCGCCGCTCGGGTTCGAGCGAATCCCGAGGGCGCGCATCGATGCGCATTACGTCCGCCCCGAAGTCGCCCAGCACGACGCCCGCCAGCGCGATCGCCTCGCCGTGACCGATTTCCAGAACCTTCAGACCCGCCAGTGCGTCCATGGTGCTCGAATCGCCATTTGCCGAATCGCTCCGCGTCGGGTCGAATACTACCCCACCGAAATTCGAACCCACTCCTTCAGTCCCGAACCAGAGAACATCATGAAGCTACTGATCGCAAACCGCGGCGAGATCGCCATCCGCATCGCTCGCGCGGCAGCCGACCTCGGCATCGCCACTGTCGCCGTCTATTCCAAAGACGACGAACGCTGCCTCCACACGCGCCGGGCCGATGCGGCAGCACCGCTCACCGGCACGGGCGCGCGTGCCTACCTCGATGGCAACCAGATCATCGAGGTTGCCAGGCAGCAGGGTTGCGATGCCATTCACCCGGGCTACGGCTTCTTGAGCGAGAACGCGGCGTTCGCCGAGCAGTGCGCGGCTGCGAACATCCTGTTCGTGGGTCCATCGCCGGCAATGCTCGCGACCTTCGGCGACAAGGTGCGCGCGCGGGAACTGGCGATGGCGAACGACGTGCCCATCGTGCACGGCATCTCCTCACCGGTCAGCGCAAGCGAAGCGCGTACGTTCTTCGAATCCCTGCCGGCACCCGCCGCGATGGTCATCAAGGCGGTCGGGGGCGGCGGCGGTCGCGGGATGCGTGTGGTGACCGACGCCGCCGAGGTCGAGGGCGCGCATGAACGGGCGCAGTCCGAAGCGCGGGCCGCATTCGGCATCGGCGATGTGTACGTGGAACAGCTCATTACGGAAGCGCGCCACATCGAGATTCAGGTTGCGGGCGATTCCGACGGCCACGTCGTGGCACTCGGCGATCGCGACTGCACGCTGCAGCGGCGGCATCAGAAGATCATCGAGATCGCGCCGGCACCGGCACTGCCGGAGACGCTTCGCGCAGCAATGGAGCAAGCGGCCGAACGACTCGCCGCGGCCGTCGGCTACCGCAGTCTCGGCACCTTCGAGTTTCTGCTCGATGCGCGTTCGAAGCGGTTCTACTTCATCGAGGCGAACGCACGGCTGCAGGTGGAGCACACCGTCACCGAAGCGGTCGCCGGCATCGATCTCGTGCAGGTGCAGCTCGAACTGGCACGCGGGAAGACGCTTCGCGCCCTGGGTTGCGCGACACGGCAGGCGCCGCGGGGCTTTGCCATACAGGCCCGCGTGAACATGGAAACCCTGCTGGAAGACGGCAGCACCAAACCGTCCGGCGGCATCATCACGGCGTTCGAGCCGCCCACGGGTCCCGGCATTCGTGTCGATACCTTCGGCTACACGGGCTACCAGACCAATCCCAATTTCGACTCGCTACTGGCCAAGGTCATCGTGCACGCGGCGAACGGGTCGTTCGATGCCGCACTGCGCGGGCTCGACCGCGCGCTCGGCGACTTCCGCATCGAGGGCCTGAAGACCAACATCGATGTACTGCGCAACCTGCTCGTGCATCCCGACGTGGCGGGCATGGCGATGACAACGCGCTTCGTGGACCGCCACATCGCGCAGCTGCTCGCCACGCCCGCCGCGACACGCCAGGAGCGATTCTTCGCCGCACCGAAAGCCACCGCACCCGGCACCGCTGGCGTCAAAGTGGACAACCGCGATCCGCTGGCCGTGCTTTCGTACGGTAAGTCGGACGGCGGCCGCGGTGCTGCGGCACGCTCCGCACCCGCAGCGCCCGTGGCGGAGGGCAGCACGGCGCTCAGCGCACCGATGCAGGGCACGATCGTCAGTATCGAAGTGGGCGAAGGCGATACCGTGCGCCCGCGGCAGCTCGTGATGGTCATGGAAGCCATGAAGATGGAGCACGAAATTCGCGCGAGCTGCGCAGGCACGCTGCACGCGATCAGCGTGAGTCCGGGCGATACCGTGCTCGAAGGGCACGTGCTTGCGGTCATCGACGAAGACACCGACGTCGAACACGCCGCGGAAGCGGAGGACGCCGTCGATCTCGACATCGTGCGCCCCGACGTCGCCGAAGTGATCGCGCGGCACGAAATCACGCTCGACGCCGCGCGTCCCGACGCCGTGGCGAAGCGTCGCAAAACCAATCAACGCACGGCACGGGAGAACATCGACGGATTGTGCGATGCCGGTTCGTTCGCCGAGTACGGCCAGCTCGTGCTGACGCCGGGCACCGGCCTGCCGCGGGACGAAGTGATCCGCAAATTCCCAACCGATGGCATGGTGACCGGCATCGGTGCGGTGAACGGCGATCTGTTCGGCAGAGACGCAGCGCGCGCCGTGGTGATGGCCTACGACTACACCGTACTCGCGGGCACACAGGGCGCGCTGAATCACCCGAAAACCGACCGCATGCTCGAGCTCGCCCACAAGTGGCGGCTCCCGGTGGTGCTGTTCGCCGAAGGCGGCGGTGGACGCGCCGGCACGGGGGGCAAACGCGAGGGCGGCCAGAGCACATCCTCGAACCAGGGCCGCGACGACATGGCCTATCGGCCGCTCGACACACCCACCTTCGCCAGCATGGGGCGATTGAGCGGCCTGGTGCCCCTGGTCGGCATCACGTCGCGATTCTGCTTCGCCGGCAACGCATCCCTGCTGGGATGCTGCGACGTCATCATCGCCACCGAAGACTCCAACATCGGCATGGGCGGGCCTGCGCTCATCGAAGGCGGCGGCCTCGGCGTGTTCCGCCCCGAAGAGATCGGCCCGATCGACGTGCAGATGAAGAGCGGCGTGGTGGATGTGGCCGTCAAAGACGAAGTCGAGGCCGTCGCGGTCGCCAAGCAGTATCTCTCCTACTTCCAGGGCCGGATTCCGGGCGGCGACTGCGTCGATCAACGGGCACTACGCAACATCGTTCCCGAGAACCGTCTGCGCATGTACAGCGTACGCAAAGTGATCGAGACGATGGCCCGCAGTATCGAGGAACCGGAGGCATGGAAGCGCGAATCCGCCCTGGAATCCACGCCGACTCGGGTGAGCGGTCTCCTACTCCCCCGGGGGATGGTGGTGCTAAAAGCGATCCTGCAGTTTTTTGGCGCCTACCTGGTCGGCTCATCTATTTTTCCGTTTACAATCGTCGGGGGGATGACGATGATGGATCAATGGCGTGCCCTCACTCGAGGCGGAACGCTGC
>JBFKCZ010000392.1:0-3544 GCA_041620035.1 Pseudomonadales bacterium | reverse complement strand
GCATGACCCGGTGCACCGATGCCCCGACGGGTCACTGCTCTTGACCCGACATGCCGACTGCGTCGCGGTGTACACGAGTCCTGCGATGAGTTCCGACAAAGCGCGCCTGTTCACGCCGAAGTTCGGCGCGACTCCGCTGCGCGAACACCACACCACGAGCCTCGTATTCAGCGATCCGCCCTATCACACGCGGGTGCGCAAGACGCTCGTCGAAGCTCTGAAGCCACGCGCCATTCAAGCCACGGTCGCGGTGCTCGAATCGGTGGTCACCCGACTCCTGGACGAACTCGAGCGGCGCACCGAATTCGACGTGATCGACGATTACGCATCGCGCATTCCCGTGGAGATCATCGCAAGCCTGCTCACCATCCCCACCGACCAGCGCGGTGAGCTGCGGCGCTGGTCGCTCGCGATTCTCGGTGCACTGGAACCCACACTGAGCGATGCGGACCGACGCGCAGGCAACCTGGCGGTCACCGAATTCTGCGACCACCTGCGAGCCCTGGTCGCCTGGCGGCGCGGTCACCCCGCGCACGCCGAGAACGACGTCCTGTCATCCCTCGTTGCGCAGCACGACGCGGGAGAGCTGACGGAGCGGGAGCTTTTGCACAACGCGATCTTTCTGCTCAATGCCGGTCACGAAACCACCACCAATCTGATCGGCAACGGCGTTCACTGCCTGCTGTCGCACCCCGATGCCAGGCGTCGAATCGCGGAGAAACCGGGCGCCATCAAGAGCGCGGTGGAAGAAGTGTTGCGCTATGCGAGCCCCAACCAGCTCGGCAATCGCGAGGTGGCAGAGGCCACGACGATCGGCGGCGTTGCGATGCAGCCGGGAGACCAGATCACGCTGTGTATCGGTGCGGCGAACCGAGACCCGGCCGTATTCGACGAGCCCGACAGGTTCGACATCGAGCGCTCGCCCAACCACCACCTCGCATTCGGTTCAGGCATTCATGCCTGCGTGGGCATGGCATTGGCTCGCATCGAAGGGAAGATCGCGCTGGCTGCCCTGTTGGAGCGGCTGCCCGGCCTCGCCCTCACCGGTGCACCCGTATTGCGCCCAAGAGTAAGGTTCCGCGGCTTCGCCCGGCTGCCCGTGCGCACCGGCACTGCAAACCGTACGGCCTGATCCGAACGGCCCGCTCGATTCAGCTCGCCCATCCCTGCGCGGCGTCGAGCTGACTCTTGATCGCCTTGAGACCCGACGCCAGCACGAGCGCGCCCAGCGGGCACACGATCAACCCGGTCAGAGCCAGGGACTTGCCGATCGCCGCATCGTTCTCGAACACGAAGTCGGTCATCGATGCGACGACGGTCGGCCCCAGCCCGAGTCCGATCAGGTTGGCGACGAACAGGTACACGGCCATCGCCTGCCCGCGCATCTCGTTGGGCGTCATGACCTGCAGCGAGCCGCCGGCCAGTCCGCCCTGAAACGCGGAAAAGAATACGGCGATGCCCAGCGCGAACAGCGCCAGCGTCGGGTCCTCGATGAAACCGAGTGCACCGATGAACGGCAGCATCGCGATCATGCTGAGAAGGATGATGCGAATGTACGCATCGGTACGCCCGCGCTTCACCCAGGCATCGGCGACGAAGCCCGCGATCAGGAGCCCGGCGGTACCGGCGCCAATCATGATCGATCCGAAGGTCCAGCCCGCATCCGCGGGTGTGTACCCGAACACACGAATGAGGTAGGTCGGCCCCCACAGGTTGAGGCCATAGACGGCCATGACGAAGATGGAGATACCGAGGAAATGCGCGCCGTATGCGCGCCGCCGCTGCCACAGATACGCCACGACCCGCGCCACGGGAATACCCGTCACACCGGGGTCGATCAGCCCGCGGCGCGCAGGCTCCCTCACCGTCACCATCAGCAATGCGATCAGAAGTCCCGGCAGACCCACCAGAAAGAACGTCAGCTGCCAGCCGTGCACCGATCCGAGCAGCGGCAGTTCCACGGACCCGAGTTCACTCACGACTTCGATGACCGCGCCGCCGATCATGTAGGCAAGGCCCGATCCGACGGTCACACCGATCATGTACACCGAGAGCGCACGGGCGAGCGATCCGCGCGGAAAGTAGTCGGTGATCATGGAGTAAGCCGCCGGACCGAGCGCCGCTTCCCCAACGCCCACGCCAACCCGGGCGATGAAGAGCGCCGAGAAGTTGCGCGCGAGCCCGCAGACGGCCGTCATCAGGCTCCACGTCGCGATGCCCACGCCGATGAGCAGTCGGCGGCTGCCGCGATCGGCGATGCGCGCGAGCGGAAAGCCCATGAGCGCATAGAACAGGGAGAACGCGAGGCCCGCGAGAAGGCTGTACTGGGTGTCGCTGATGTCGAAGGTCTGCCGGATCGGGCCGACGAGCAGCCCCATGATCATCCGATCGAGGAACGAACAGGCCTGTGCCAGCAGCAGCACGGACACCACGTACCAGGCGTACAGCGACGCCACCGGTGCTGCCGACGGCGACGGCTCCGCCGCCGCCGCGACAGAGTCACTCATCAGCGGCTATAGCTCAGCGTGAGCCCGTACATCCGCGGGTTGCCATAGAACCGCTGGTTGAAGAAGTTCGCGGTCGGCGTAAGCCCGTTCACGTACTCCTTGTCCCGGCAGTTCTTGCACCACGCCTGCAGGCGCCACGATTCGTCCATGCTCCGCCACGTGATGCTCGAATCCCACAGCCAGAAATCGCCGGTCTTGGCCTTGGGGTGGTTGAGCACGCCGTCGGAGAAGTACTCGTCTTCGTAGCTAGCGGCGACGCGCGCCGAAAGCGACCCGATCGGCATGGGAATAGAGTACTCGCCGGCCAGATAGATCTGCGATTCGGGGGCGCGGGACAGGTCTTTGTTCGTATGATCGATGTCGATCAGGAAGGTGCCGTTCGGCAGCGCCACGACACGCCCGCCGCAGGGAGACACGGGATTGACCGCCGCCGACGGCCCGTCGAGATCGGCACAGAACTCGTCGTACTCCGCATCCAGCAGACCGATGTTCGCTTCGAACGACAGGTTGTCGGTTGCCAGCCACACGGTTTCCACCTCGAGTCCGAGCGTGTTCGCTTCGCCGATGTTCTGGTTGCTGGTTTCCTGACCGGTTGGATTGGCCGGCGACGGAATGAACACACCGAACTGGAGGTCGCTGTACTCGGTGTAGAAGGCCGCGACGTTCACCCGGAGCGTGTTGTCGAGCCACTCGGACTTGAAGCCGATCTCGTATGAATCCGACGTCTCGTCGTCGGTCGGCCCGACGGTGAATTGCGATGCGGCCCGCGCCCCGAACTCGCCGGCTTTGAAGCCCTGTGCATACGTCGCGTACACGAGCGCGTTGTCCCAGAGGCGGTGATCGACGCCGAGCCGGATACTGGTGTTGTCACTGTCGAGGTCGCCCCTGACCGGCTGCGGAAGTGCCGCCATGAAGCCGATGGTCGGACGCGTCGCCGGATTCTGCGCGCTCAGACCCGGCATGAACGTCCCGGGATTGCGATTGAACTCCTTCTGCTCCTTCGTGTAGCGGATACCGAAGGTGAGATCGGTGCGGTC
>JBFKCZ010000391.1:0-3548 GCA_041620035.1 Pseudomonadales bacterium | reverse complement strand
TTTCGAGGGCGGAACTGGACGCGCTGCTCGACGAAGTCATGGCCCAGGCGGCAGACCCTTCCACGTTTGCCGAAGCCGGTCATCCCGTTGGCGCATCGAATCCGAGCGAAGTCGAGCCGGCGGACGTGATCGTCTGGTGGGATCTGAAGGGCAGCGTCGATCTGCGTGGCTTGCCGTTCGGCGCGGCCGAGCGCGACGCGTTGGTCCGTGCCGGTGTGTCGTTGCCGGATGCGGCGGATCTGATCGCCTGGCATCGCGAAGACTTTCTGGGGGTTCTGGCGGCGGCGCGCTCGCGCCTGTTGCTCGTGGTGCACGAGCGCGAAGAAGGCCGGCATCTGCTGGAAAATCTCATCGAAGGCCGCCTGCGTGGCGTCGCCAACGTCTCGATCGAGGCGCAGTTGCTGGATGGCGCGCCCCGGCTGGATGCGCTCGACCTGTCGTCGCGCACCCTCGAGCCGAAGGCGCTGCCGCAGCTGCGCGGCCAGTGGCGGTTGCCTGCCGACGTGCCGATTCCCGTCCGGCAGGTAGAGTCGTATTCCTCCCTCGACAAGCTGTTTCATCACCCGCACATCTGGTTGCTCGATCACGTGGCGCGACTGCGCACGGGCCGCGCGGCGGATCTGCCGGAAGGCCCGCTCCTGTACGGACGCCTCGCCCACACCGTGTTCGAGCGGTTCTTTGCCGCGCGCCCGGACTGGTCGACGATGAGTCCGGGCGATGTCGAAGCCTGGTTGTCGACGGCGGTGCCCCGCGCCATCGAGGAATCCGGCGCAGTGCTCTCGGAACTCGGCCACGGTGTGGACCATCAGCGCGTCGTGGCAAACCTCGAACGTGCGCTGCCGGAACTGACCGCGCAGCTCGTGGCGGCGGATGTCGTGCATGTCGCGTGCGAAACCGAACTCACTGCGCGGCTGACGGGCGCAGTTGCACTGCGCGGTGCGGTCGATCTCACGGTGACACGGCGCGACGGGTCGATGGCGGTCATCGACGTCAAATGGGGCGGTGACGATCGACGGGCGGCGTTGCTTGCGACCAACCGGCACTTGCAGCTCGCGACCTATGCCTATCTCGTGGCCGAGAACGTCGGGTCGGCGCGTTGGCCGAGCCAGGCGTTCTTCATCGTGTCGAGCGCGAGTTTGCTCGCGCGGGATCGCAGCTTCTTCCCGCACGCGACCCTCGCCTATCCGACCGACGACGAGGATGTGCAAGCGCTCTGGCGCCGCGCGCTCGCCACCTACGCGTGGCGCCGCGGTCAGCTGGATCGCGGGCTCATCGACGTGCTGACGGTGGGCACCGAGGATGTGGAGCGCGCCGTACCGCCCGAGAACGCGCTCGGCGCGGATCAGGAGCCCGACCGCTTCGACCCATACGGTGCGCTACTTGGCTGGGATGCGTTCCGGTGAGCCAGGGCGATCTGTTCGATCCGGCACCGGCTGCTACGCCCGCGACTTCGACCCGAAGCGCGGCGACGCCTCGCATCAAGTTCATCAGCGCCGGCGCGGGCAGCGGCAAGACCTACCGGCTCACCGAGGAGCTCGAAATTGCGCTCACCCGCGATGGTATCGAGCCGGCACGGGTGATCGGCACCACCTTCACCGTGAAGGCGGCCGCCGAACTCAACGATCGCGTGCGGCTCAGGCTCATCGAGAGCGGTGAGGGTCGACTCGCGGAGCGGTTGTCCGAGGGGTTGATCGGCACGGTGCATAGTGTGTGCGAGCGACTGCTGCAGCGGTTCTGTTTCGAGCTCGGCCTTTCGCCGGCACTGAATGTGGTGTCGATCGAGGATGGCAAGCGGTTCTTCGATCACGCGCTCGATCAATCCCTCGATGTCGCTCGGGTGCGTTTCATGAACGCCACCGCCCACCGGCTCGGCATTCAGGACTGGCAGAGTGCCGTGCGAGCCATCGTCGATGCCGCGCGCAGCAACGACGTCGATGCATCTGCGTTGTCGGCAATGGGCCGCAAGAATGCAGACGACCTGCTCGCGTTCTTTCCCGAGCCGACGCGCAAGGACCTGGATCGCGACCTGTTCACCGCCGTCAAAGCGGCCGCCGATGGCATACCCGCCATCCTGAACGACCGTACGACCAAGACCACGCGCGCGTACCTCGACCGCATGCAGGCCGCGATCTACCGGCTCCGGCGTCACGATCAGTCCTGGCCGGGCTGGATTGCGCTCGCGCTTCAGACCGCTGGCAAGGGTGATGGTGGCGATGCCTATGCCGCAGTGGTGCGTGCTGCAGCTGCCGACTACGCGCGTCATCCGGATTATCAGCGCGACATACGCGGGTACATCGAGTCGGTGTTCGCGATCGCGGGTGATGTGCTGGCGGCGTTCCAGGCCATCAAAGCCGAGCGCGGTCTCATCGACTTCACCGACATGGAGCAGCAGATGCTGCATGCGCTGGACGTGCCTGCGGTTCGCGAACGCCTGCACGAAGAACTGGATCTGTTGCTGGTCGACGAGTTCCAGGACACCAACCCCATGCAGCTCGCCCTGTTCATGAAGCTGCTGCCGCTCGCGCGCCGCGCAATCTTCGTTGGCGACGTGAAGCAGGCGATCTACGCGTTCCGGGGCTCCGATCCCGATCTGGTGTTCGCGACCCTCGAAGGGCTTTCGCGCCAGGGCGGCGTCACCGACACGTTGCCCTATTCGTGGCGCTCGCGCCCGCCGCTCGTGGCATTCACGAACGCGCTGTTCGCGGCCGCCTTCGAACGCGACGGCATGGCGCGTGATGCCGTGGAGCTCATACCCAAACGGGCCGACTCGATCGATACGCCCGCGGTGGCGTGCTGGCGGATCGACGCCAAGGGCGATGCGCGCTGGATACAACTGGGCCGCGCGATAGCGGCCCGAGTCGCCGATCAGACCCGGGTCGTCGATGCGGAAACCGGAATGGCTCGCGCGCTGCGCTTCGGTGACATCGCGGTGCTGGCGGCGACCAACAATCATGTCGAGGCGATCGCCCGCGCACTGCGGCGGGTGGGTGTGCCGATGAAGATGTCGCTTGCGGGGCTTCTGGCCGTGCCCGAAATCGTGCTGGCACGGGCCTGTCTGCGCCGCCTCGACGATGCGACCGATACGCTCGCCTCTGCGGAGATCGTCGCGTTGTGGGCAGAAGGTCCGCCGGAGGCGTGGCTTGCCGATCGAATGCGGTGGCTCGAACGGGGCGAGCCCAGCCATGCCTGGGGCGAAGCCGATCATCCGGTACTCGCGGCCATCGCACGACTGCGTGGGGAACTCGCCACACGCTCACCGCTGGAAATCGTCGCCCGGGTTCTCAACTACGTAGGCATCCGCGCGAAAATCACCGCGTGGGGACCGGATCGTGTGACCGCCAACCAGCGCCAGCGCAACCTCGATGCGTTTCTCGATCTCGCGGTGCAGTACGAGCGGCACTGCGTTGCGCAGCACGAACCCGCGACGCTGACCGGTTTTCTGTTCTGGATTCAGAACCCATCGTCACCGGAACTGGACCTGCAACCCGTGGTGACGGGGGGCGATGCGGTGCACGTGTTGACCTATCACAAAGCCAAGGGGCTCGAGT
>JBFKCZ010000390.1:0-3553 GCA_041620035.1 Pseudomonadales bacterium | reverse complement strand
TGCTGGTCGACCTCGGCTATCAGGAATTGATCACCTACAGCTTCATCGACCCGACGCTGCAGGATCTCCTCGATCCCGGTGCGCCGACGCTGTCACTCAAGAACCCGATGAGCCGGGAAATGGGCGTGTTGCGCACCAACCTGCTGCCCGGCTTGATCGATGCCCTGCGCGGCAACGAGGCGCGGCAGCAGACGCGCTCGCGGCTGTTCGAGATTGGCCGCTGCTTCCAACCCGCGAGCGATGCGCCGGTGCAGGAGATGCGCATCGGTGGGCTCATCTATGGCGACCGCATGCCGCTCAACTGGACGCAACCCCAGGCCGATGTCGACTTCTTCGATCTGAAGGGCGACGTCGAGCGGTTGTTCGCGTTGGGTGGCAAGACAAACGTCCAGTTCGAAGCACTCGACGATCCCGTGCTGCACCCGGGGCAGGCGGCTCGGGTGTTGGTGGATGGTGCAGGGGTGGGCCGCCTGGGTCGTCTGCACCCGGAGCTGGCGCAGCACTTCGAGCTCCGCCGTCCCGCCTTCGTATTCGAGGTTGCGTTCGATGCGGTGGTCCCCAGCGTGCCGCGCCGGGCCGCGGTCGTGTCACGCTTCCCCAGCGTGCGGCGAGATATTGCGGTGCTCGTAGGGCGAAGCGTGACAGCATCCGCACTTCAGTCGGTGGTCAAAAAAGCCGCGGGGGAGGCCCTGGTCGACTTCAGACTCTTTGACGTGTATCACGGCGAAGGTATTGATTCTGCTAAAAAAAGCGTGGCTCTAGGCTTGACCTTCCAGGATCCCGCGCGCACTCTTACCGATGTCGAGATCAATACCCTGATGGACGCGGCCGTCGGCGCTCTGGAAAAGGATCTTGGAGCTCGTCTTCGCTGAAGACGCAAGACGCGTGCCTCGAAATTCAAGGAGTTAGGGACATGTCTGCGCTGACGAAGGCCCAGATGGCGGACCGTCTGTTCGAGGAGCTTGGCCTCAACAAACGCGAAGCGAAGGAAATCGTCGAACACTTTTTCGAGGAAGTGCGGGCCGCGCTGGAGCGCAACGAGCAAGTGAAGTTGTCGGGGTTCGGCAACTTCGATCTGCGCGAAAAGGGCGAGCGACCCGGGCGCAATCCCAAGACCGGCGAAGAGATTCCGATCACCGCGCGTCGCGTGGTCACCTTCCGGCCCGGCCAAAAGCTCAAAACCAAAGTAGAGGCGTATGCTGGACCCCGGTCAGAATAGCGAGCTGCCGCCGATCCCCGGCAAGCGCTACTTCACCATCGGTGAGGTGAGCGTGCTGTGCGATGTGAAGCCGCACGTGCTGCGCTACTGGGAACAGGAATTCCCGCAACTGAAGCCGGTAAAGCGTCGGGGTAATCGCCGCTACTATCAGCGCCAGGACGTCATCGTGATTCGTCAGATTCGTGGCCTCCTCTATGACCAGGGCTTCACCATCGGCGGCGCGCGCCAGCGCCTCGAAGGTGACGACGCCAAGATCGACCAGACCCAGTATCGTCTGCTCATCAAGCAGATGATTTCCGAACTCGAAGACGTACTGCGCGTTCTCAAATCCTGACCCTTGTTCCGTAGTTCGATCGGTTACACTGCGGCGACTCACGTCGGTCGCGTAATTCCCATGCATCGCTGTCTATGCGTCGCTGGTGTCGTGCTGCTATTCGGATGCGGCGGCGCGCAGCCGCCCAAAGCTGCTGACAGGGTCGACCCTGCGACCATCGTTTCCGATCCGCTGCGACAGGCGTTCTTCGGTGACCTGCACATGCACACTGCGCTGTCGGTCGATGCGTTCGTCACGCAGACGCGCACCATGCCAGACGACGCCTATCGCTATGCGAAGGGCGAGGCAATCGATCACGTCAGCGGTGAGAAGATCAAGTTGCGGTCGCCGCTCGACTTCATGGCAGTGACAGACCATGGCGAACTGATGGGCGTCGCAGCGGCGATGGCCGACCCGGACAACGCGCTTTCCGAAATGCCTATCGCCAAGCAGATCACGAGTCCCGACTACGAAGTCTCGCAAGGTGCTTTTCGCCAGATTGTCGCGGGTGCCGCGGCGGACTGGTTCAGCGACCTGATCCCCAGGGTTAGAGCCGTATTGGCCATGCGCGACGCGTGGAAGATGGAGGTGGATGCCGCAGAGCAGCACTACGTGCCGGGTGAGTTCACCACATTTGTCGCGTACGAGTGGACCTCCATGCCCAGCCTCGCCAACCTGCACCGCAATGTGATCTTCCGCGACGCCGAGGTGCCGATGCTGCCGTTCACTTCGGCAGACTCGAATCGACCCGAAGACCTCTGGAATTTCCTCGACGAGTGGCGCGAAGACGAAGGCGACGTGCTGGCGATTCCGCACAACTCCAATGCGAGCAAGGGATTGATGTTTCCGCTCGTGAACTCCGACGGCAGTCCCATCGATGCCGCGTATGCCGCCACGCGAATGCGCAACGAGCCGATTGCAGAGATCACCCAGGCCAAGGGGACATCGGAAGTGCATCCGGCACTGTCACCCAACGACGAGTGGGCCGACTTCGAGATCTGGAACACGACCGTCGGTGCGCCGAACCCGATCGAAGCGGATGACGGTGGCTACGTTCGCAACGCCTACGAACGCGGGCTGGCGCTCGAAGCGAAGCTCGGTGTGAACCCGTACAAGTTCGGCCTCATCGGCAGTTCGGACAGCCACGATTCGAGTACGGCGGTGGAAGAGAACAACTTCACCGGCGGGCACGGCAACGCCGACAAGACTGCCGAGGTGCGGCTCAACAGCAAGCCGTCGACGCTCGCGCTCTCGAGTCTCGTCTTCAGCGCATCGGGCCTAGCGGGCGTGTGGGCCGAATCCAACACGCGCGAATCGATCTTCGATGCACTACGCCGCAAAGAAACCTTCGGCACCTCCGGTCCGCAGATCCGCGTGCGATTCTTCGCGGGCAGCAACTATGCAGCTGACCTCGCCAGTCGTAGTGATGCCATCGCCACGGCGTACCAAGACGGTGTGCCGATGGGTGGCGATCTCATTCACGCTGGCGAGGTGTCACCCACCTTTTTCGCGTGGGCCGCCCGCGATCCGATGAGTGCGCCGCTGCAGCGCCTGCAGATCATCAAGGGCTGGCTCGACGGTGAGCAGACGCACGAACAGGTGTTCGACGTCGCCTGCTCCGATGGCCTGTCGCCCGATCCGCAGTCGCATCGATGTCCCGACAACGGTGCGACGGTGCAGCTCGATTCCTGTGCGTTCTCGAACGACAAGGGCGCCGGTGATCTATCGGCGGTGTGGCGCGATCCTGAGTACAAAGCGGGCAGCCGTGCCTTCTATTACGTACGAGTGATCGAAAATCCGACCTGCCGCTGGAGTACCTGGGATGCGATCCGGTTGGGAGTTGCCGCTCCGGACAGCGTGCCCGCCACGCTGCAGGAACGCGCCTGGAGTTCGCCGATCTGGGTGTATCCGGCGTCGTAACGTCATCGAGTCTGAAGTGGATCGAAGCCGCTGTGGGAGCGCCCTTGGGCGCGAACGCATTCAAACGCCCGCAACGAGCCAGGGTTGGTGGAGCCGAGGGG
>JBFKCZ010000389.1:0-3566 GCA_041620035.1 Pseudomonadales bacterium | reverse complement strand
GGCGGGCAGCGGCGTCACCGTCAACTGTCTGCATCCAGGTGTGGTGGCCACCAACATCATCCCCACGAACAGCTGGTTGTTCACGGCCGCCGCTCCGCTCGCGAAGAAGTTCATGCTGAGCCCCGAGCGTGGCGCCGAGACACTCATGAAGCTCGCGTTGAACGAGGAGTTCGATTCGGTGAGCGGCGCCTACTTCGACGAGCACGGCAACGAAGTGCCCGCCTCCGACGAAGCGTGCGACGAATCCGTCCAGGAGCGTCTCTGGTCGGTGTCGGCCGCGTTGACCGGACTCGACTGAAACGCGCGGCGTCCGTTCCACACCTTGCCCGGCCGCACGCGGTTGGGGTTACATAGCGGGCTCAGCTTCGCAAAACAGACGTAATCGACAATGAATTTCGAATTCTCCGAAGAACAGAACCTGCTGCGCGAACAGGCGCAGTCTTTCCTCGCCAAGACCTGTCCGTTGAGCACGGTGCGAAAAGTGCTCGAGGGCAAACAAGCCTACGACGAAGCCACCTGGCGCGGCATGATCGATCTCGGCTGGACCGCAACCGCCATCCCCGAAGCGTACGAAGGCATCGGCCTCGGCTATCTCGAGCTGTGTGTCCTGGCAGAGGAACTCGGCCGCACCTTGGCGCCCACGCCGTTTTCGTCGTCGATCTACCTGGCCGCGGAAGCGATTCTCCATTTCGGAAGCGACGCGCAGAAGCGGCGCTACCTGCCGAAACTCGCGAGCGGTGAGTGGATCGGTACCGTCGCCGTGGCAGAAGGACCGGGGCCGGTCGGCCCGTCGCGGCTGCGCACCAAAGCGGCCGGTGATGCGATCTCCGGTACCAAACTGCCCGTCGCCGACGGCGATGTCGCGCACTTCGCCGTGGTGCTCGCGAAAGAAGAGAAGAAGACCGCATCGCTCTACATCGTCGATCTGAACGGTGCGGGGGTGAAGCGCAAGGTGGTCGAGACCCTGGACCCCACGCGCTCTCACGCGGAGATCAAGTTCAAAGCGGCACCCGCAGACAGGCTCGGCGCCAAAGGCGAGGGCTTTGCGCTCCTCGACCGGCTGTTCGATCGCGCCGCGGTGCTCTTCGCCTTCGAACAGGTGGGCGGTGCTCAGGCTGCGCTCGACATGGCTAAGAACTATGCCCTGGGCCGATACGCGTTCGGCCGGCAGATCGCGTCGTTTCAAGCGATCAAGCACAAGCTCGCGGACATGTACATCGCCGGCACGCTCGCGCGTTCCAACTGTTACTACGGCGCCTGGGCGCTCTCCACGGGTGCGAAGGATCTACCCGTCGCCGCCGCCACCGCACGCGTTTCCGCCACGCACGCGTTCCACGAAGCCTCCAAGGAGAACATCCAAACCCACGGCGGCATGGGGTTCACCTGGGAATTCGACTGCCACCTCTACTACCGCCGCGCGAAACTGCTCGCGGTCAATCTTGGTGGCCTGCCGCGCTGGCAGGATCGACTCATCGCAACCATCGAAGCTGCACGCGCCGACGCTGCGCTCGCCGCCTGAGGAACACACCATGGATTTCAACGACACCCCCGCAGAAGCCAGCTTCCGCGCCGAGGCGCGCAAATTCCTCGACGCACATGCACCGAAGTTCACCGCATCGCGGCGCAAGGAAACGGAAAAGCAGTACGTTGCCCGCGGCAAGGAGTGGCAGAAGCTCAAGCACGAAAACGGCTGGGCTTGTCTCAACTGGCCGAAAGAGTACGGCGGCCGCGGCGCATCGGCCATGGAACTCATCATCTGGAATCAGGAAGAGAGCCGCTACGACCTGCCGGTCGGTCCCTTCGCAATCGGTCTCGGCATGTGCGGTCCCACCATGATCGCGTATGCCAGCGAAGAGCAGAAACGCGCGCACCTGCCGCGCATGGCGTCCGGCGAGAAGATCTGGTGTCAGCTGTTCTCCGAGCCCGCAGGCGGTTCCGACCTCGCGGCCCTGCGCACGAAGGCCGTGCGCGACGGCGACGACTGGGTGGTCAACGGCCAGAAGATCTGGACGTCGGGCGCGCACTATTCCGATTGGGGCATTCTGGTGACGCGCACCGACCCCAACGTGCCCAAGCACAAGGGCCTCACCTTCTTCTTCATCGACATGCACTCCCCGGGCATCGAGGTGAAACCGATCAAACAGATTTCCGGTGGCGCGAATTTCAACGAGGTGTACTTCACCGACGTGCGGGTACCCGATGCGCAACGTCTGGGTGCCGTGGGTCAGGGCTGGCAGGTGTCGATCACCACACTCATGAACGAACGCCTCGCGGTGGGCAATGCCGGCGGCGCCGACTTCGATGAACTGTTCGACCTCGCCGCCAGCATCAAGATCGACGGCAAACCAGCGCTCAAGAATCAGGCGGTGCGCGAGAAGCTCGCCGACTGGTACTGTCAGAAGAGCGGGCTCAAGTTCACCAACTACCGGGTGATCTCGGCCCTGTCGCGCGGCGCAACGCCAGGTCCGGAGAACTCCATCACCAAGGTCGTGAGTGCCGTCAAACAGCAGGACATCGGTTCGTTCGGCATGGATCTCATGGACATGGGCGGCATTCTGATGGACCCGAAGAAGGTTCCCGCGGAACTCGCCTTCCAGATGAACTTCCTCGGCGCACCGGGCTATCGCATTGCCGGTGGCACCGACGAGATCCTGCGTAACATCATCGCCGAGCGCGTGCTGGGCCTGCCTGGGGACATCCGCGTCGACAAGAACGTGCCGTTCAACGAAGTGCCGACCGGGTCGTAGCCGAAGTTCGACGTTGCCGATCGATCGTGAGCCGCGCCGTTCCCAGCCACTTCTACAAAGCGATCATCGGCGAGCGTAACCAGGCGTATTACCTGTCGTACTTCGAACGGGCGGACGCACGCGGCTATCCGCCAATCTCCTGGCATTGGCCGGTGCTGTTCTTCGGTGTCCTGTGGTTTGCGTACCGACGGATGTACCGCTGGGCGATCGCCGCGTTCCTCCTGCCTCAGCTCACGGCATTCGTCGCCGCCGGCGCCGATCAGCTCATGCCGGGCGCGGGCCGTCCACTCCTTCTCGTGACGCTCATTGGCTTCTACGCCGTATGGCTGCCGCTCGTGGCGAACGGCCTGTACTACAAGCAGGCGCAGCGATTGATACACGCGGCGCGATCGCTGAAGGAAGGCGACGAGCAGGGTCAACTCGCACTGCTCCAGGCTCGTGGCGGTGTGCACGCCCAGCTGCCACTGCTTCTGGTCGTGGCACTCACGGCCATCACGATGCTGATGGGCATGTTGAGCGGAACGCAGCAGTGACTCGGCGCGTCGACTTCGGTCTGACGGCAAATGACTACGCCACGCACCGAGCCGGATTTCCGCCATCCCTCTACCTGCGACTGGCTCGGCGCGGCATCGATGTCGCGGGCGCTCGTGTCATCGATCTGGGCACGGGTACCGGCACGCTCGCTCGTGGCTTCGCGACGCGTGGCAGCCGCGTGATCGGTGTCGATCCCTCTCCCAACATGCTGGCTCAGGCGCGACGACTCGCTGCGGGCGAGAGCCTCGACGTTCGATTCGTCGACGGTCGCGCCGAAGCCACCGG
>JBFKCZ010000388.1:0-3595 GCA_041620035.1 Pseudomonadales bacterium | reverse complement strand
TCTCGAACAGCTCATCGTCGCGCGTGAATCACGCCTCGATTACGTTCGTGCGCAGATCGTGACCACGTCGACCGATCAGCTGGATCCCACGCTGACGGTTGCCGAACGCGTCGATCTCATCGCGTACACGCAGCGTCTGGTCGAAGAGAAGGCCCGCATCGAACAGGAGCTGCCGCGCCTGCAGGCAGATCTGATCCGGCAGCACGCGCAGCTCAACGAGATGCGGCAGTCGCTGGTGTCGGTGGTTTACTGAAGGTCGAGCTCGGTCACATTCGAACCACGAACGGTGCGGCGATCAGTGCTGCGCCGATGAGCACGATCGCAACCGTGCTGTCGACGAAGTAGGTGAATCCAATCAGACCGATGCCAGCGAGAAACGCCACCGCGCGACGTTGGCGCCGACCGTAGATGAGGTATCCCAGTCCGATCGAACCGAACAACAGCCCCCACAGCAGCGCATTGCCATCCATCGCCGTTCGCCTTACAGGCGCGCGATGAGTTCGGCGTAGCTCTTCGAGCCAGTCACTGGTGTCACGACGGATCGCCAGATGTCGTCCAGTTCGGCGATCACATCTTTCGGTAGTTCCTTCTGATGAGATCCCACCTCGCCTTTGCGGACCTTCGCGGAATCGCTGCCCGGTGGCAGATTGGCCACGGCTTCGCTGCGTTCGCGCATCATCAGATCGTCGTATTTGTCCTTGTGTTCCAGCATCGATTGCAGTGACGCCTGCTGCAGCACGATGCGACGCAACTCTGCGTCGAGCTTCACGCCGATGAACGCGGCCACGCGCTCGACGGTGCCGGGAAGGTCGGCCTTCATGTGCTCGTAGGCCATGAGCAGCACGTTGGGATTCTCGCGCTGCTCCCACCACGACAGGAGGTGGCTCCAGTAATCCATGCCGTCCTTGCGCTGCATGTACCGCTTGCGGGCGAACTCTTCGATGGAAACCGTACCCGGTTCGAGAAACCAGCCTTCCATGAAGCGATACATGGACACCAGCGCATCCTTCGGATCGCGCAGCGACACGATGTATTTCCCGCCCTTGGGAATCGGACCCCAGGAAAGATGACTCTTGAATGCGCGTGGTTCGGCGCGTTGTGGCGCTTCGAGATCGATGCCGAGATTGCCAGCGGTTTCGAGCCATGGCACGACGCGGGAGATATCGTCGAAATCGAGATCGCCCCGGGTGCGCAGGCTGTGCACGATCTGCTGAAGCCACGTGGTGCCGCACTTGCCGAACGGCGTGATGAAGACGTCGGTGGGACGTGCCTTGAACTTGAACGCGCCGGCCACACCATCGGCGGTGATCATGTGCTGCATTCGGGATTGCAGTTCGGCGAGCGATCGGGCGCGGGTCTTCGGGGTCGTCTGCGACACGGTACGGGCTTCCTTGGTGCGGGCCGCCGGTAGATTACCAGTTCGCCCGGCGACGCTCCTGCGGTCGCCTGCTAGACTTTGCCCGCTCTTGTATCAGGTGGAGGTGGGTGTGGAGAAGGCAGGTTCGAACGACACGGCCGCGCAGAAGGCGTGGTGGTCGCAGGCGGTGCTCATTGGCGCGGTCGTAGCCGCGGTCATGCTGCCCGTCGGCGCGCTGGGCAGTCGGATGGGGCTGTGGGGATTCCAGACTGGCTTCCTGTTTCTGGGTGGTGCGGCGCTCCTGTCGGTGCTCGGCGTCGTGGTCGGGCTGATCGGCTTCTATCTGTCGCGCAATCCCGCGGGTGCAGCGAATCGTACGCCGCTCGCGATCGGCACCGCCGTTTGCGGCGCCATCGTCGTGCTGTTGGCGGTTCAGTTCAATACGGCACGGTCGGTGCCGCCGATCCACAACGTCTCCACCGACACGCAGGATCCGCCGAGCTTCGATGTGGTGGTGGAGCTGCGCGGAAACAACAGTAATCCGCTTGCTTACGATGCCGAGCAGCTGGCACCTCAGCAGCGCGCCGCCTATCCGTGGGTGGCGCCGCTCGAATTGAGCGCCGCCCCCGATGCGGTGTTCGATTCGGCCCTCGAAGCACTCTCGAAACTCGGCCTGGAGATCGTCAACGCGGATCGCGACAGCGGGCGCATCGAGGCGGTTGCGACCACGTTCTGGTTCGGGTTCAAGGACGACGTCGTCGTGCGCGTGCGCCCCCTGTCCGGCGGAAGCCGTGTGGACGTGCGATCCGTTTCCCGGGTTGGGCAAAGCGACCTCGGCGCCAATGCGGCGCGCATCGGCGCGATTCTCGACGCGCTGAAATAGGCCCCTCTTGGCTCAGTGGACGGGCGCGAGGTGCGTGCCGAAGAACGCGAGCAGGCGTTCGTAGAACTCGGTACGGTTGCCTTCCTCGCCGAACCCGTGGCCTTCGCGGCGCTCGGTGATCAGCTCGACGCGCTTGTTGGCCTTTTTCAGCGCAGCCGCCATGCGTGTGGCGTGTTCGATCGGTGCCCGTTCGTCGAGTTTGCCGTGAAACAGCAGCACCGCCGCTTGAATCTTGTCGGCGTTGTACACAGGTGAACGACGACGGAGTTCGGCCTCGTCGGTACCCAGTACGAGCTTCCAGTAGTTGATTCCCTTTTCCGCTTCCTGGATGTCGCCGCGCTCGAACATGAGCTTGAGATCGTAGACGCCGACATAACCCACCGCGCACCGGTACAGATCCGGATCGCGAACGACCCCCATCAGCGCGGCATAGCCGCCGTAGCTCGCACCGAAGATGCAGATGCGTCGTGGATCGGCGACTCCGTCGGCGATCGTCCACTTCACCGCGTCGGTGATGTCGTCCTGCATCTCCGTGCCCCAGCGACCGTAACCGGCCGCTTCGAATTCTCGGCCGCGGCCGCCTGAGCCACGGAAATTCACCTGCAGCACGGCATAGCCACGGTTGGCGAGCAGCTGAATCTGCGGATCGAACCCGAAGTAGTCCCAGATGCCATGCGGACCGCCGTGAGGCACCACGATCAACGGCAGCGACTTCGCTTCGCGGTTGGGCGGCAGGGTGAGGTAGCCGCCGATCTTCATGCCATCGCGCACCTTGAGTTCGATAGGAACCATGTCACCGAGCATGTCCGCGGTGAGCCACGGACGCGAGCGCAGCGACCGGACAATCGCGCTCTTGCCGGTGTCCACGAGATAGAAGACGCCGGGATTCTTCGGGCTCGAAACGAATGCGACGATCAGGCTCATGTCGTCGGTCGAACTCGTGATGGTCACGTCGTCATTCGGATACTTCGCGGTGAGTTTCCGGTGCGCCAGGGCCAGCGGATGTTCTGGGTCCGGGTAGAAATACTCTGGGAAATGGCTGTCCGCGACGAACAGCCATGCGCGCCCCTCTGGATCGTAGTACCCCTCGGAGATGTCGGCTTCGGGGTGGCTGTAGAGCAGTTTCATGGAACCATCGGGCGACCACAGGTGGGCGCTGGCGGTTTTTCCCTGGTTGTCGAGGACGAGATAGCCGTCCTCGGTCGCGACGACGGGCATTGTCGACCCGGCTTCATCCGCCTGGTCGAGGACGAGGCTCCACTTGTCACCGGTCTTCTGATAGGTCTGCCTGCGACCTTCCACGTCTTCGCCGTACACCAGTTCGATTTCGTGGTTGCGGTTCGTCACGAAGGTGC
>JBFKCZ010000387.1:0-3605 GCA_041620035.1 Pseudomonadales bacterium | reverse complement strand
TTGCGATTCAACGAGTTATTCGCGGGCAAGCCCGCTCCCACAAAACTCCGAGGGCCCTCCTACAGCTTCCGCTTGAAGAGGTCGTGCAGCCGCTCCCAATGGCGCTCCGCGGCCGCCTTGTTGTACATCGCCGTGCGCTGCGGAAACACGAATCCGTGGTGCGTGCCGGGATACCACTCGATGCGGTGCGCCACCTTGGCGCGCCCGAGATGCGCGCCGAGTTGCTCGATCATCGCGGGCGGTGCCCACTCGTCGGTCTCCGCGCAACCGAAATAGAGTTCGCCCTTGATCTTGTCGGCATCGCGGTGCGGCGAGTCCGGTGCATCGGTACACAGACGTACGCCGTGAATCGACGCAGCCGCCGCGATTCGATCGGGAAATGAGGCGGCCGCCGCGAAAGCAAACGGGCCACTCATGCAATAGCCAACGCAGCCCGTCGCCCCACCGCGGGCGTACTCCTCTTCGCCCGCGACAAAGTCGAATACGGCCTGCATGTCCTGGCAGACCATCGCGTTGCTGAGTGAGTTCATGTGCTCGAACATGACGGCCCGTGATTCGGGTGTGCCGTCGATGACGAATTCGCGCGCGCGGCGATAGTAGAGATTCGGCAGCACGACGTAGTGGCCAGTGGCGGCAATGCGGCGTGCCATGTCGTGCAGTTCTTCACGCTTCCCGGGCGCGTCCATCAGAAAGATCACGACGGGGAAAGGACCATTGGATTCCGGGTGCACCACGAAGCTGTTCATCAGCCCGTCGCGGGTCTGAATATCTACGTCGCGCTCGATCATCGAACTCCCCTCCCACGTTTGCCGCGGACACTGGAACACATCGCGGGTGCTACCCGCCCCCGACCGTCGGCGAATGCGCTACGGCTGGTACTTGAACGAGAGCTTGACCTTGGCACGGTACGCGGCGACTTTGCCGTTCTCGACCACCATGTCGAGTTCCGCGATTTCCGCCACGCGCAAGTCGCGCAGTGTCTTGCTGGCCGTTTCGACGGCCTGCTTCGCCGCCTCCTCCCAGGAAACCGGGCTGCTGCCGATCAGCTCCGTAACCCGATACACGCTGCTCGATGCGCCCTTTGACTTCGCCATGTTGCTTCCCCTTCGATCCAAACGTATGTCGTTCGCAATGCACACGTACGGCGCAGCTCGTAGCATTGTCTCGAGGATCCTACGCGCGCAACAGCAGGGCAGCAATTCTGGTTGCATCATGCAACATTGAACTGCGCCCACAGGCTGCGTACGAACGCACGCAGCGCTGCCGAGGCACCGCGCGTGAGTTGAACCGTGCAATGGAAGTCGTCCTCACCATCGCCTGCGACCAGAATCCACTCTTCCTCACGTATCGACGCCAATGCCTCGCCCAGCCGCGTCTTCAGTTGTTGTGCGGTTCGTGCGAGATGAACGACGGCCCCGAAGCGCGTGACATCGACGTCGGACAGTTGACCATGGACGCACTCCACGACGAACCCGCGCACCTCGAACAGACGTACGAAGGCCTCGACGTTACTGGTATCGGCGCACAGTATCAGCACCCGATCCTGCGGCACGCCACGTGCCGAGGACGCATTGTCTTCGTTGGATGTGGTATCGATCCCATTCGACATGTCCCAGCTTCCCGACTGGCTTCCAGTCTCCCAACTCCACTACTGAATCACGATGAACAGTTTCGAATTGCCGCGCATCACGTGCAGCGCGACTGCCGGTCCCGCGTTGTCCAGCGCCTCGGACAGCGCTTCGACCGAACGCACGGGTACCCGATTGACTGCCAGTACGACGTCGCGTCCGCGCAGACCCGCGCGCCACGCGGGACTGCCTTGTTCGACCCGTGCGACGAGTACGCCTTCGACGTTCCGATAGTCCGGATCATTGCGATCGAGTTTGGTGAACTCCGCGCCAGCGAGCCTGGTCGAGAAGTTCCCGCCCGCGATCCTGGCTGCCTGCGGCTTGCCGATCTCGGCGGACAGGGTGCGCTGCCGACCGTCGCGCAGCACCTTCACATCGATCTGCTGACCGAGAGGTACCAGGCCGATCAGATTGCGCAAGGCGGCCGAACCGGATACCGACTTGCCGTCGACCGCGACGACGACGTCGCCTGCCCTGAAACCAGCAGCCTCCGCGGGAGACTCCGGTTCGACTTCGGTCACTACGGCACCCTCGGTGACGCTCACGTCGAGCGCCTTCGCGAGGTCCGGCGTCAGATCCTGAATCACGATGCCGAGCCGCCCACGACGCACTTCCCCGTATTCGAGCAGTTGGTCCATCACCGCTTTGGCCATGTGCGTAGGCACCGCGAAGCCGATGCCCACGTTGCCGCCGGCGGGCGCGATGATCGCGGTATTGATGCCTACGAGGCGGCCGTCGAGATCGACGAGTGCACCACCCGAGTTTCCGGGATTGATCGACGCGTCGGTCTGAATGAAGTCCTCGTAACCCTCGATGTTCAGCCCGCTGCGACCCAGCGCGCTCACGATCCCCGATGTGACGGTTTGTCCGAGACCGAACGGGTTGCCGATCGCCAGCACGAAATCCCCGACCTTGAGCGACGTCGAGTCGCCGATCTCGAGTGCGTGCAGCGAGTCGGCATCGATCTGCAGCAGGGCGATGTCGGTGCCATCGTCGCTGCCGATCACCTTACCCACGAAGCGGCGGCGGTCCTGGAGCGTCACCGTCACCTCGTCGGCGTTGGCGATTACGTGGTGATTGGTCAGCACATAGCCTTTGTCTGCATTCACGATGACACCGGAACCGACGCTTTGCGTCGGCCGCGCGGGCCCTTGTTCGGGGAGATCGAAGAAGCGCCGGAAGAACGGGTCCTCGAACAACGGGTTGCTGCGCTGCGATGCCTTGCCGGTGACCGAAATGTTGACTACGGCCGGCGTGACCTGCTCCAGCAGCGGCGACAACGTCGGCCTGCCGTTCGCATGCAATTCGACGGGCCATTGCGCAAACGCGAGTTCGGCGTTGAGTAGCAACGACACGCCAATGGCGAATACTCGATGGTTCATCTCCGCGGCCTCCTCCTCAGGCGAGAGCACGCTCGCGAGTCTTAGTGGGTCGCCGTTGTCGAAATTCAACCCTGCACTTGAAATCGCGAACTGCCGACACAACCCGAACACCCGGGTGCATTCACGGATTAGAAATGACGACCAGATCCAAGCCGACGGTTTCCCTGGTGTTGGGCGGCGGTGGCGCAAAGGGCTTGACCCACATCGGCGTGATTCGATGTCTCGAAGAGCGGGGCTACGACATCCGCTACATCGCGGGAAGCTCGATCGGCGCGTTGATTGGTGGTGTGTACGCGGCGGGGAAACTCGATACGTACGCGGATTGGGTGAGCGCGCTCGAGCGGGTCGATATCGTTCGCCTGCTCGATTGGTCGTTCGACGGCGGTGCACTCTTCAAGGGCGAGAAGATCATCAGTGTGCTGAAGACCCTCGTCGGCGAGTATGAGATCGAAGCGTTGCCGATCGGCTACACGGCAGTGGCGACCGATCTTTCTTCCGAAGGCAGCGGGCGCGAAGTGTGGCTGAACAAAGGGCCACTGTTCGATGCCATCCGGGCATCGATTGCCGTACCGATGGTCTTCGCGCCTGTGCAGCG
>JBFKCZ010000386.1:0-3615 GCA_041620035.1 Pseudomonadales bacterium | reverse complement strand
GACATGGCGGCGATTCCCGCGGTGTTTTCCGGGCTGCGCGAAGGCACTCTCCCCGCCGGTACCGCCGATCTGCAGGTGACTTATCTGCGCCAGGCCCATGGCGCGTGGATCGATGCCGAAGCGCACGTGATCAAGCGTGGCAAACAGCTGTGCGCCGTCGAAGTGAGCGTGGTGAACGACAGCGGTACGCTCTGCGCCCGGGGTCGCGTGCTGTATGCGTTGAGGAGCATCTAGTCAGTTGAAGTCGGATCGAAGCTTGTGGGAGCGGGCTTGCCCGCGAATAACTCGTTGAATCGCAAAGCCCCGTTCGGGGGCAAGCCCGCTCCCACATTGGCTGCGCGCCCTCCAAGGGAGCGCGCGCGATGTTCAGTCACCCACGGGCCAGACACCGCACGACTTCCGCCTGATAGGCCTTGCCGCGCTCGTTGGCAATGTCGAGCACGTTGAGGGACGTGGGCACGTAACCAAAGCCGATCCTGTGCTGCGGGTGCCACTGGAAGATCGAACCACCGAGGCCCATCCATCCGTAGTAGCCCTCCCTGCCCCGGTTGAGCCCCTTATCCAGCGCACGATCACTGCGGTGGGGTTGCGGAAAGGTTGCCAGCCCGCCCTGGGTGAAGGTGGTTCCCATCACCATCATGCTGCGCGGCACCGGTGCGCCATGCAGGGCCGCGTGCCCCGCCTCGCCAAGAATCTGCCGGCCCTCGAAGGCGCCGCCGTTGGCCATCACGGCCGCCAGTTTCGCGAGGCCCCGCGCAGTGCATTTCGCGCCTGCGGATGGGATCTCGCCCGTGGCCACTGTTGGCGTGTCGATGAACGAGAGCCTTCGCATGCCCTTGATCGGGATCGGTGCCCCCCGTCTGGTGCTCTTTCGCAGACCGGCCCCCAGGCGCCACAGCTTGATGATGATCTGCAGCAGATTGAGTTCGATTTTCCTACCCATGACCCGCGGTCGAAGGCTCTGCAGGAACTGATAGCGCAGTCCGAGCGGCACGACGGGATTGATTCGCGGCAGTTCCTGATCGTGCACACCGATGAACACGTCGATGCCCAGCGGCGTGCTGATCTCCTCGCGCAAGAACTGGCCCATGGTGCGGCCCGACGGCTCGACGCGCCGAAACAACTCGTTCGCGATCCAGCCGCGCGTCATCGCATGATACTCGCGCCGGTTCTCCGCACCCGGCCTGAACTTCTGCCTCTGCCGTTCGATCACCGCGCCGATGGCATTGCGCCTGATGCTGTCGGGTTGCAGATCGCCGGGTTCGAGGCTCGCATCGAAGGCGGCGAGCCCCGCTTCGTGCCGCATGAGATCGGCAACGGTCGTACTACCCTTCCCGTTGGCCGCGAACTCCGGCCAGTGGTCGGCGATCTTCGCGTCATACGCCAGCAGGCCGCGATCGACCAGCATGGCCAGCGCGATCGCTTCGAGACTCTTGCCGCTGCTGAATACGTTGACGAGCGAGTCGCCCGAGAAACTCGCGTCATCGACCGCGCTCGCCCACAGATCGACGACACACGCTCCGCCCACATAGACGCACAGCTGCGTGTTGCGCTCCGCGAGCGAGCGCATGTTGTGTTCGTAGAGACTCTTCACCGACTCGAAGCCGGGCGCAACGAATCCTTCAACACGCATGGTAATTCGCTACCGTCATCAGCTACCCACCGGATGATTTCGTTCGTCCACATAGTACGTTTCCCCGAGGAGCATTGTGGACCTGCTACTTCTTGTCCCCAGGCGCGCGAACCACGAACACCGGCTTGCCCTCGGCTACCTTCGCCCAGGCTTTACCGGTCTCTTCGACCGACATCAGATGAATCACTTCCGAAGCAATGTGCTCGGCCGACATGAACACCGCGCTGCTCGTGCGTTGTGCTTCGGGAATGATCGCGGTGTCGATGCCACCGGGACAGATCGCGTTGATTCTGATGCCCCGCTCCGCCAGGGTCGGTCCGAGACTGCGCACGAGACCAACCACTGCGTGCTTGCTCATGGCGTACAGGGGATCGACGCCGTACGGCGTGATGCCCGCCAGCGAAGCCGTGACGACGATCGCCGCACCGGGTTCCAGTATCGGCAGCAATGCGTGCAGCCCGAACACGACGCCATCCACGTTGACGCTCATCATTCTCCGGTACCGCTCGAGGGTCATCGCCTGCAACTGATACTCGGCCAGCGGCGCCGACGGTGGGGCAATCTGAACACCGGCATTGAGATGCACGTGAGTGAGTGACCCGAGCCCGGCCAGCGTCTGCAAAACTTCGCGCCAGTCGTCCGGGCTGCCCACGTCGCAGTGCTGGTACAGCGCGCCGGTCTCGCGGGCGAGGCGCAACCCCGAGGCATCGTCGACATCGAGCGCGAGCACGCGAGCGCCCCCTGCGCGCACCGCGCGCGTCACCGCGGCGCCAATACCGGACGCCGCGCCGGTCACGAGCCAGAGTGACGTTCCATCCTCAGGCATCTCTCAATGTCCTCCTGGTTCGCCTGGGATCACTCGCTCCAAACCCGCTGCTCGATCCCCGTCATATCTTCCGGGCTGGCCCGGCGGATTCGCTGCATCGATGTACCTTGCTCTTCTGCGTTCCGGGATCAGCCCGTCGCGGACCATCGTCAACTGGCCGGCAGCCGACTCCCCTTCATCGGCTCCAGACTCAACATGTCGACATCGATGAGGTAGGGCCCCTTCGAAGCGAGCGCCCGAGTCAGTGCATCGTCGAACTGCTTCGCAGTCCGCGCGTGCTGACCGGGTACGCCCATCGCACCGGCGAGTGCGACGAAGTCGACGACGCCGAGGTCGGTTTCGTTGACGCGGCCCTCGAAGCGCGTGTGCTGCAATCCGCGCAGCACGCCATAGCCACCATCATTGAACACGCACACGACGACCGGCACTTTGTACTGCGCTGCAGTGGCAAGTTCCGTCGCGTGAAACATGAATCCGCCGTCGCCGTGAATCACCAGCGTGCGGCGCCCACTGCCGATCGCCGCACCGATCGCCATCGGCAGTCCGGGGCCGATCGCTGCGGACGTGGGGTTCATGGATGTGCGCGGCTTTCGGATCGGCAACAGCTGATTGCCGAAGTTGTATGCGGGCACGGTAGTGTCGCGTACGACGTTCACGTCGGCCGACAGCTGCGCGGTGAGGGCATCGAGGATGGCGACATAGTCGTCGCCGAGACGGCTGCGCAAGGCGCCCCGCACGCCATCGCGCGATTCGAACACGCCCGCATTGAACTGGCCGTCGTTGGGTTCCGCCTTCAGGTCGCGACGGATCGCTTCGATTGCCGCGAGCGCATCTCCGACGACTGGCACCGTGGCGCGATGCGCGCGACCGATCACACCCGGATCGATGTCGATATGCACGAGCTTCCCCGGCGGAACGAGCTGGTGATTGCCACCATCGACGCCCGCCTGAAAGCGCGTGCCGATTGCGAGTGTGACATCGGCTTCGCGAATGGCGCTGGCGATGCCGCGGCTCAGATAGAAGTTGCCGACACACAGAGGGTGTTGTTCCGAAATCGAACCGCGGCCGTTCACCGTCGTGATGACCGGGGCATCGAGCGCCTCGGCGAGTGCAAGCAGGGCGTCGTTGGCGCCCGACGCCACCACGCCGCCGCCCG
>JBFKCZ010000385.1:0-3617 GCA_041620035.1 Pseudomonadales bacterium | reverse complement strand
TGGGGCAGCCGGTCGCGGTGGCCCGGTACGACGTGGGCAGCAGTACACGTTATCGGATCGTCATGGGGCCCTATCCCGACATGGCGCGTGCGCGCTCGGCATTGGCGGACGTTCGCCGTGATGCCGTGCCCGATGCGTGGATCGTGAGCGATGCCACTGCGGCGACAACTGCACCGTTGCCCGCCACGACTTCGACGGTCGGTGCTGCGGTTGCGACACCGGTACCGTCCGCTCAGGCGGGGGATGCCCTGGACATCGATGCGCTGCTGCGATCGCTGCGCGAGCCGCTGCCGGAGGTGGCGCCGTACGAATCTTCGACGGTCACTGCGAGCGAACTGCCCGCGGAGCCGGTCACCGAGGTGCCGCCCGGCTACCAGCTCAACCGTCTGCGACGCGATGCGGCCGATCGCTAGCGTTGCGCGTTCGGGTTCGAACCGGATGACGGTTCCACCATCCGGTGCAAACGGGCATCGAAGGTTCGAAAGTGAATCGAGAACCAACGCTCGAGGCGTATCGACAATGCGTCTGCGTCGACCGGCTGGTGGTCGTTGCACGCCGCGATCATGTCGCGTAGTTCGTCGAGCAGACGTTCGTGATCGCCCTTGTGTGGCCAGTACTCCGCGAACTCGCGGGCCAGCATTTCGAGTTCTTCGTGCTTGAAGTGGGCGGAGATGCGGTCGTAGATGGCGCCCAGAAAGTCGCGCGCGTCACTCGCGTTGGCGGGGTCCAGCAGCGCTTCGTGGAAAGCATTGATCAGATCGACCAGTTCCCGGTGTTCGGCGTCGATGTCGGGAATGCCGATGTCGAAACTGTCGAGCCAGCGAATGAGCACCACCTCACCAGCCTAGGGATGCGACCGATGCGTCTCCATAGGTGGATCCACTGAAATTTCCCGTTCGCCGCGAAGCGATGGTCAACTGGCTTGCACTCGCGGCCCTGCTGGTGCCACTGGTCTGGTACGGCAATCCCGCGGTTGCGCTGTTCGCCGGCATCGCCGTCACGCTCGCGCTGCGCCGTCCGCTGATCGAAGGCGGTCAGCGATGGGGCAGGCGTGCGCTGCAGAGCGCCATCGTTCTGCTCGGCCTCACGCTCACCGTCGGACGCGTCGCGGAGGTGAGCGCCGACAGCCTGCTCGCGGTCGCCAGTTACGTGCTCGCCGTGTTGGCGGCTGGCGCGTTACTGGGCGTGCTGTTGAAACTCGAGTGGGTGAATGGCTGGCTCATGGCAGCCGGTACGGCGATCTGCGGTGGCACGGCGATCGCCACCCTTGCGCCGATCGTCAAGGCGCGTCCGGATCAGGTGGGTATTGCCATCGGTATCGTCTTCCTCCTGAACGCCGTGGCCATCTTCACGTTCCCGGCGATCGGTGCGTGGCTGGGTCTGACCCAGCATCAGTTCGGCCTGTGGGTCGCACTGGCCGTGCACGATACGAGTTCAGTGCTTGCGACCGCAGCGCTGTATGGAACGGATGCGCTCGAAGTCGCCACCACGGTGAAACTCGGGCGCACGCTGTGGCTGATTCCGCTTGCCCTGGCTACAGGGCTGTACGTGGGTGAGGCCAAGGCCCGCCTGCGGGTGCCGGGCTTCATCCTCGCCTTTCTGGCGGCTGCGACGTTTGCCTCGCTGGTGTCGATCCCGAAGGAACTCACGGATCTGACCAGCCGGCTGAGCCGAGCGCTCCTGGTCGCGGCCCTGTTCTTCATTGGAACGGAGATCACCTGGCAGACGTTGAAGCAGATCCGGGGGCGGGTGCTGCTGCATGCCCTGAGCCTGTGGGTGGCTGCGATCGCAGCGACGCTGGCAGCCGTCCTGGCGGGGTTCTGACTGCATAAGCTTAGGCGGAAAGATTACTTCACGGCGCCGGCGCGGTTGCCAACAATGCGGCTATGACGATCCGCAGCACCAAAGTCGACCTGATGAGCCTCACCGCCCTGGGCTTTTTCGTGGCCTACCTCGCGGTGGGCTTCCTCGCCTAGCCGCCTTCCCCTGTGGGAGCGGGCTCGCCCGCGAACACGCAGTCCGTGGACTACCAGTTGCACAAGGCCGGATCGACCGGCGTACGGTACTCCGTTCCCGAAGAGTCGAATTCGCTCGTGTAGCAACCGCCCCTCGAATCCCGAACGAGACGCTGACCTGCGGTGGGTACGGGATACGCCCGCTCGGCATAGACCCGCTCGACGGGGGCAGCGTAGACCCGCTGCTGCTGAGATCGATGATACGCGTGGGTGACGAGGCCACCGAGCAGGAGTCCGCCGATCAGGTAGCCCACTTCGTCATTGTTACGGCGGTTACGATGGTGGCCGTGGTAGTACCCGTGCCCGCCATGACCGTAGTAGCCGCCGTGGCCGCCATGGCCGCCGTGGCGATTGCCGGCCGAAGCCAGCGGCGTGGACAGGATCAGCGATGTCGACACCAGGATAACCAGTAGCGTTTTCATACACAGGTCTCCATCAGACCAGCGTAGTTTGCGCCCGCCAAGCTGAACGTCCGCTGAATCGAGGGCGGGTGTGTCCCCGGCAGGAATCGAACCTGCATTTGCCGCTTAGGAGGCGGCCGTTCTATCCATTGAACTACGGGGACCCGGTGGCCGGATCGGGGCGCTGTCTGGTCCGATGGCGTTGTACTGGGCACAATCGGCGGCGATTATGCCACGGCCTCCGACTCGATCCGGGACGGGTTCGTTGAGCCGCTACACCATCATCACCCCCGTGCTGGACGATGCACGTGCCCTCGAGCGACTGCTCGACTCGCTCTACCGCGCCGATGCACGTGGTACGCACATCGTCGTCGACGGCGGCAGTCGCGACGACTCGGTTGCCGTTGCCGAGGCGCGAGGATGTACGGTGATCCGCTCCGAACCGGGCAGAGCGGTGCAACTGGCCAACGGGATCGCCGCGGCCGAAGCCGGCTGGCTGTGGATGCTGCATGCCGATACGGTGGTACCGCGTGCCGCGGTCGAAACGCTGGCGTCGATCAGTGGGGAAGGTGCGCCCGGCTGGGGCCGATTCGACGTGACACTCGCCGACCCTCGGCTCGCCCTTCGAGTCATCGGCGCGATGATGAACCTGCGATCGCGGCTCACCGGCATCTGCACCGGCGACCAGGGCATCTTCGTGCACACCGCCCTGCTGGATGTGATCGGGGGGATGCCGAACCTGCCTTTGATGGAAGACATCGAGCTGTCGAAGCGCCTCAAACGCGTTGCGCGACCGCGCTGTCCGCGCATTGCCATCGAAACTTCAGCCAGGCGGTGGCGCCATCATGGTGTCGTCCGCACCGTGCTGCTCATGTGGTGGTTGCGCCTGGCGTATTGGGTCGGCGTCTCGCCAGTGCGTCTCGCACGGATGTATTACGGTGGTTGAGGCGATGGTGGCCGTGTTCGCGCGCGTCCCCATGCGCGGTCGCGTCAAGACACGATTGATGGCGAGTCTGGGCGAAGAGGGCGCATTGGCGGCGCACACCGAACTGCTGGAGCGCACACTCGCGCGGCTCGCACCGGTCGATGACGTCGCGGCGCTGGAACTGTGGTGGGACGATGAACCCGGCGCAGCGGCAACCCGGCCGGAACCCTCCAGAGTTCAGGCACGCGGCGATCTCGGTGCGCGCATGTCGAGCGC
>JBFKCZ010000384.1:0-3618 GCA_041620035.1 Pseudomonadales bacterium | reverse complement strand
TGCCGCCTGCATCCAGAAGCTGCCGGTGGTGTAGACCTTGGTTGCTACTTCTCTGAACCGATCGGTGCCCAATACCGCGGCGAGTGCGTAGCCATTGGCGATCGCCTTGCTCCATGCGGAGAGATCCGGCTCCACACCGAGCGCGGACCAGCTGGTGTCGAGCGATAGCCTGAATCCTGCGCGGACTTCGTCGAGGATGAGTGCCGAACCCGTGCTGTCGCACAGTTTGCGTGCGGCACGTGCAAACTCGCGGGTGGGCGATGCCTGATCGACGAACGCGTCGTGTTTGAACGCAGAAACGACGATGCCCGCGAGATCGCCATCTGCCGAGTTCACCGCGGCTTCGAGGCTCGCAACGTCGTTGTACTCGAACTGCACGAGATGACTGCGGTCTTCCGCGATGACCCCTTTCGGACTCGGCGTGCACCAGGGCGCAGCGCCATGGTAGGCGCCTTTGGCGACGAGCAATTTGCGCTTGCCGGTAACCGCGCGCGCCAGGGTGCAGCACAGCGTCGTTGCATCGGTGCCGTTCTTGGAGAACATCGCCCAGTCCGCGTGGCCGATCTGTGCGACGAATTTCTCTGCGAGTTCGACAACCAGCGGCGATGGCCCCGTCATGGTGTCACCCTTTCGTCGCTGTGCGTCCACGGCTGCTTCGACGCTCGCGTGTCGGTAGCCGAGAATCATCGGACCAAACGCGCACATGTAGTCGATGTATTCGTTGCCATCTACGTCCCACAGGCGTACACCTTCGGCGCGCTCGAAGAACTGTGGGTAACCCTTCGGCATCATCCGCTGTACGGACATGTGCCCGTACATGCCGCCGGGTATTACGCGGCGCGCACGCGCTAGCAAGGCCTCACCCTTCTCGAAGTGTTTCACCTGTCTACTCCTTCTCTACTCGCTAGTCTTTGGCGTACCAGTTGCGCACGAGTCGCCGTTGAATTTTTCCGGAGGACAGCCGGGGCAAGTCGTCCCGGTAGTCGATGCTGCGGGGGCATTTGAAGCCCGCGAGTCGCTCGCGCGCCCAGGTCATCAGTTCCGCGGTCATCGACTCGCTGCCTTCGTACCCGGGCCGGAGCTGAACCACCGACTTCACTTCCTCGCCCCATTCGTCGTTGTCCACACCGACCGTGCAGACATCCAGAACGGCGGGGTGTTTCAGCAACTCGTTGTCGATCTCCTGCGGGTAGATGTTCACACCGCCCGAAATGATGAGCTCCGCCGAACGTCCCGTGAGGAACAGATAGCCATCTTCGTCGAAGTATCCCAGGTCGCCGAGCGTGAAGTATTCGCCGCGATAGCTCTTGGCGGTCTTTTCCTGATCCTTGAAATACTCGAAGCGGCCGCGTTCGGGGGCGCGCATGTAGATGGTTCCCACTTTGCCGGGCGCACAGGGGTTGCCATCCTCATCCAGCACCTTGTTGTCGAAGCCGGGGCCGGGGCGGCCGACCGTACCGGGCTTCTGCAGCCATTCCTCGGGGCCCACCATGAAGCCGCCACCGCCTTCGGTTGCCGCGTAGTACTCCCAGACGATGGGGCCGAACCAATCGATCATTGCGCGCTTGACGTGCACCGGTGTGGGAGCGGCGCCGTGGATGATGAATCGCATGCTGGATATGTCGTAGCGCTTCTTGATGTCGTCGGGCAGTTGCAGCAGGCGGTGGAACATCGTCGCGACCATGTGCGTATGCGTTGCACGATGCGCTTCGATCAGGCGCAGCGTGTCCTCGGCGTCCCAGCGATCCATCATCACCACACCGACACCCGAGGTGAGCGGTTGGATGATGTTGATGAGCAAGGGCGCGGCGTGATACGCGGGGCCGGTGCAGAGGTTGATGTCTTTGCCCGGGCGATAGTTCGCCAGCGTACCTTCCCATTGCGGCACGACCGGTTCGCGGTCCTTTCGATAGACGCCCTTGGGTCGGCCCGTGGTGCCAGACGTGTACAGCATGCGCCCGCCGAGAATCGGATCGGCGATGTCGGCGGTGCCGAATTCATCAATCGTCGTTGCGAAGTCGGAAAAGCCATCGATGGGGCCCCCAGCAGAGAGGGCCAGCTGTACTTTTGGTGCCATCTTCAATGCTTCGATCGGCGCCGGGCCGAGTGTCGGGTCGGCCACGAACACCTTCGCGTCACAGTTGTCGACGATGTATCCGATTTCCTCGCCCTTCAGGTGATAGTTGATCGGCGTGAACCGTACGCCGATCCGCTCCGCCGCGATCAGTGCATCGATGAACTCGGGGCGGTTGCGCGTTACCACCGCGATCGAGTCTCCGTCGCGCAGACCAGCCGCGCGCATGGCGCGCGCGAATCGATTGGCATTGTGATTGAGTTCTTCGAAAGTACGGTTACCGAACGGTGAGATCACGGCCGGCGCTTCGGGTTGCCGGGCCGCGTGGTACGCGACGGTCATGCCGCGCGTGACGGCTTCTTCGAGCGATAGCGACATGAACGTTCCCCCCTTCCTTAGTCCAGGATTATAGCCACGTGGTTGGATTCGTGAACGGCTTCACACCGCTGTGGTGCCACGGTGCGCCGAATCGTGGTCGGAACGCAGGGTCGACGGACGGCGCGTGCTTCAATGCCGGATGGGGCAGGCCCGCGAGAAGCAGTAGTGCAAGGACTCACCCGCATACGCGACCTCAAGGCAATGGTGACTGGCTTCGGCGGGGTTGGCTGACGTGCTCGCCACGAAGCTGTTTGGCAGTCGAGTCGAGCGACGCGTACTCGTCGTATTCCTGGTGTTCACGCTGTTGCCTGCTACGTCGCTCGGGTTGCTGGCCATGCGCGAGGTCGAACGGCAGGCCCTGGCGCAAGCAAGCGCCGAGCTACGCGCCGGCACCAAGGGCTACGCGCAGCAGGTGACCGAACGACTCAATGCGATTGCCGATCAGCTCGCTGTACTGCTGGCGAACGCCGGCGATCCGCAGCGCTGGATCAACGGCGTTCCTCAGGTGACACGCGCCGAACCGGTCAGCGGTCGGGTGGCGTCGAAGGGCGCGGACCCGGGTCTGACGGTGCGCGGCGACGCATTGTGGATGACGATGCCCAAAGGTGCGGATGGCGCCGTTCGATTCGAGATCGATCTGAACCGCGTCCTGTTCGACATCGCCGAAACGCGATCCCAGGTCGACCGTTGCGTCATCCTCGGCGACGCGCTTCGCCGCTGCAGCGGCCTTCCCAAGGATGATCCGGATCTGCTGAGCGCCGAGTGGAAGCGGTATCTGCACGGTGATTTTCAAACCGATTTGTCGTTGACCGTCATCTCCCATCAGCCGCGGGGCGCAGCCTTGAGTTCGGTGTCGATGGTCGGCCGGATTCTGCCGCTCCTGGTCGGTGTGATCTGTCTGCTGATCACGTTCGTCGCCGTTCACTCGATGCGTTCTCGGTTCCGGCCCTTGTCACAACTCAAGGAGGCCACTCAGCGAGTAGAGCGTGGCGACTATGCACTGCGCATCGACATTCGCAGCGGAGACGAATTCGAGTCGCTGGGTGACTCGTTCAATCGTATGCTCGAACGCCTGCAAGCCTCGTTCATGACGCTGAAGTCGCTGGCGGACATCGACCGGATGATCCTGTCGGCCACCAAGGCCGAAGACATCGTTGCGAGTGTGC
>JBFKCZ010000383.1:0-3621 GCA_041620035.1 Pseudomonadales bacterium | reverse complement strand
TGCGATTCTCGGCAAACTGAAGGAAATCGGCGTCGACTACGCGCAGGGCTGGGGAATCGAGAAGCCCGTACGTCTCGAAGATCTGCGTATCTCGTAGTGTCTGTGGGAGCGCCCTTGGGGGGTGTTGCCAAAGCCATCGAAGCCATTGTGGGAGCGCCCTTGGGCGCGAACGAACGTAAAGAAATCGTTGGTTTGTTCGCGCGGATCGCCGCTTGCGGGCGAGCCCCCGCTCCCACGGCGGCCACTTCGACAAATCAGCCGTGCGTCACCAGCAGGAACTCGAGCAGCGCCTTTTGTGAGTGCAGTCGGTTGCCGGCTTCCTGCCACACCACCGAGCGCTTGTCTTCGAGCATGTCTTCGCTGATCTCTTCGCCGCGGTGCGCGGGCAGGCAGTGCATGAACAGCGCTTCGCGCTTCGCTTCGTCCATGAGTCTGGGAGACACCTGATAGCCGGCGAAGCTGCGCAGGCGTTCCCGCTGCTCGTCCTCGTGACCCATCGACGACCACACATCCGTGATCACGAGGTCGGCGTCGGTCACTGCCTCGCGTGGTGACTCGACCAGGCATGCGGCGTTCGTGGTGGCGAGAATGGACGGATCCGGTCTGAATCCTTCCGGACAGGCGATCTTCAGGTTGAAGCCGAACTGCTTGGCGGCGTTGATGTAGGAATGGCACATGTTGTAGCCATCGCCGATGAACGCAACGGTCTTGCCTTCGATGGGTCCGCGACACTCGACGAAAGTCTGCACGTCGGCCAGCAGCTGACAGGGGTGGAACCGAGCCGTCATCGCGTTGATGACCGGTACGGTGGCGGCCGCGGCGAACGCTTCTACGTCATCGTGGTCGAGGGTGCGGAGCATGACGGCATCGACCATGCCGGACAGCACGCGCGCGGTATCGGCGATCGGTTCACCGCGGCCGAGCTGAGTATCGTCCGGCGCGAGGAAGATCGCATGACCGCCGAGCTGCTGCATGCCGGCTTCGAAGGCGACTCGAGTGCGAGTCGAGGACATGCCGAACAGCATCGCCAGCGTCTTGTACTTCAGCGGCGCATACGCCACGTTGTCCGCACGCATGCGCTTCAGTTCGATTGCCCGGTGAACGAGCTGGTTCAGCTCGTCCGGTGTGCAGTCGAGCAGGGTGAGAAAGTGGCGTGGCATCGGCGCGTCCCGGTCAATCGATGTGCGGCTGCTGCTTGCGCACGGTGGCCTTCTAGGCTTCCAGCTCGCGAATGTGGGCGCAGACGCGATCGACCACCTCGTCGGCTTCCGCGTCGGTCATGGTCAATGGCGGTAGCAGGCGAATCACCCGTTCGTGGGTCACGTTGAGGAGCAGGCCCTTGGCGAGTGCCGCCTTGACGAGTTCGGTGCAGGGATGCGCGAGCTCGATGCCGAGCATGAGGCCCTTACCGCGGATGTCGACGACCCGGTTCTCGCCTTCGAGTGCCTTGCTGAATCGCTTCAGCATGCGTTCGCCGAGAACGCCCGCGCGATCGATGAGGCCGTCGTGCTCCAATGCATCGAGCACGGCCAATGCCGTGGCGCAGGCGAGCGGGTTGCCGCCGAACGTCGAGCCGTGGTTGCCGGGCTTGAACGTCGACGCCGCGGCGCCGCGCGCCAGACAGGCACCAATCGGAATGCCGTTGGCCAGTCCCTTCGCCGTGGTGACGACGTCGGGCAGGATGCCTTCGTGCTGATAGGCGAAGAATCGCCCTGTCCGACCGTTGCCGGTCTGGACCTCGTCGAGCATCAGCAACCAGCCGCGCGCATCGCAGATCCGTCGCAACTCGGCGAGATAACCCGACTTGGGGACCACGACGCCCGCTTCTCCGAGTACGGGTTCCACGAGCACGGCGACCACCTCGTCGTTGTTGTCGCCGATGGTCTCGATGGCTTTGACGTTGTCGTAGGGTGCACGCACGAAGCCGGTCAGCAGGGGCTCGAAGCCGGCCTGCACCTTGCGGCTGCCCGTCGCGGTCAACGTTCCCATGGTGCGGCCGTGAAACGCGTTCTCGACCACGATGACGTGGGGAACCTTGATGTCCTTGCCGTGGCCATGGAGCCGGGCGATTTTGATTGCCGCCTCGTTCGCCTCTGCACCGGAGTTGCAGAAGAAGATGCGGTCCATGCCCGACAGCTGCGCGAGACGCGAGGCGAGTTCCTGTTGCGCGCGAATCTGATACAGATTGGACGTGTGCAGGAGGCGCGACGCCTGCTTCGTGATCGCGGCCGTGACGCGGGGATGCGCGTGGCCGAGCCCGGTCACTGCGAGGCCGCAGAGCGCGTCGAGGTATCTGTTACCCTGCTCGTCGAACAGATGTGCGCCTTCACCGTGGCTGAAGGTCACGGGCAGGCGAGCGTAGGTGTCCATGAGATGGGTCACGCGAATGACTCCCAGAGCACGATTGAAATCCCCCAAAACGACAAAAGGCAGCAAAGGCTGCCTCGGGACGAAGGCGGCATACTAGTCCAGCGCTATGGGTAGATCAACCGCGATTCCAGCCGGCTTCGACGCCATCGAATTGGCGCTGTTCGCCAGTCGCGTGCAGTCGGTCTGCGACGAGATGGGGGCAGTGCTGAAGCGGGCGGCATTCTCGCCCAACATCAAGGACCGACTCGATTTCTCCTGCGCCTTGTTCGATGCCCAGGGCGCGCTGTTCGCGCAAGCCGCGCACATTCCCGTCCATCTGGGCAGCATGGCATTCGCGATGGCCGACATCGTTGCACGGTTCGATTGGCAGCCGGGCGATCTCGTGCTGCTCAACGATCCGTTCCTCGGCGGCACGCACCTGCCCGACGTGACCGCCATCGTGCCCGTGTATCGCCAGGATCGACGCATCGGCTTCAGCGCGACGCGCGCACATCATGCGAACATCGGCGCAGATCGGCCTGGATCGATGCCGGTTTCGACCCGGCTCGAAGACGAAGGTGTCGTCATTGCGCCGATGCTCGCGCGCCGCGGCGGCAGCTACACGAAGGAGCTCCGCCATCTCCTGGACACCTTGAGTGGGCGGGCACACGCGCGCGACGCCGACTACGCTGCCGATCCGGCGCTTGGCGACTTCCTGGCGCAGATGAGTGCGTGCTCGGTGGGCGGGCGTCGTCTCGTCGAACTGCTCACCGACGTCGACGACGAGGGGCTGAAGGCGCGCATCGCATCGCTCAACGACTACGGGGAGCGTCTCGCACGCGAAGCGCTGCGCGTTCTTCCAGGCGGACGATTCACGGCGACCGAACTGATGGACGACGACGGCTGCGGCAGCCGCGACATCCTCCTCCACGTGCAACTCGACGTCGACGACGCCGGCGTTCGTGCGGACTTTTCCGCGAGTGCCGACCAGGTGGCCGGAAACATCAACTGTCCGCGCGCGGTCACTGCGGCGGCGATGTTCTACGTGTTTCGTTGCCTCATGCCTGCGCATGCACCCGCGGTTGCGGGTGCGCTGCGTCCCCTCGAACTCGTCACGCGCGCGGGCAGCCTCGTCGACGCCCGGCGGCCCGCCGCAGTGGCGGCCGGCAACGTCGAAACTTCGATGCGCATCGTCGATGTGCTGCTGCGCGCGCTGTCGGCTGCCTTGCCCGATCGGATTCCCGCTGCGAGTCAGGGCACCATGAACAACCT
>JBFKCZ010000382.1:0-3622 GCA_041620035.1 Pseudomonadales bacterium | reverse complement strand
TGCGCGCTCGCCAGCAACTCGATCCAATGTTTCACCGGCACCGTGGCGCCGTGCGCGATGTGGAGGGCGCAACCGATGTTGGCAGTGGCGATGACATCGGGGCGGTTCGCCATCAGATTCGCGACTTTGTCGTCGAGCAGCCGCTGCGCCATGCCCGACTGCAACAACGAGTAAGTACCCGCCGAGCCGCAACACAGATGCGCGTCGGCGACTGGCACCAGATCATAGCCCGCATCGCGCAGCAGGCGCTCCACCAGGCCGCTCACACGCTGACCGTGCGTCAACGTACACGGTGAATGCCAGGCTACCCGGTGCCCCCTCGACTGCTTGCGCTGCGGTAGATCGATCGTCGCGAGAAACTGCGCCGCATCGACGGTGTGCTCCGCTACCCACCGAGCACGCTCGCGCCTGGCGGGATCGTGATCGAGCAGCCGGCCGTATTCCTTGACGGTGACGCCGCAACCGCTCGCCGTGGAAACGATGGCTTCGCACTGCTGACCCGCCTCGAACAGCGCATCGACATTGGCCGCCATCGATGCCAGCGCCTTCGATTCCGCACCGAGGTGCAAGGCGAGTGAGCCGCAGCACGTCTCGTGTTGCGCGCGCACAGCCTCGATACCACGTTCCGACAAGAGCCCCGCCAGTGCGGCATTCACCTGTGGCGTGACGACGGCCTGTGCGCATCCCTCCAGCAACAGCACACGTCGGCTCGAAGCCGTGGTGCGCCACGGTAGAGGACGGGCGGCATGTGGGACCGCACGCGAGAGCACACGCGGCAGTAATGCGCGAACCGCGCCTCCGGCTTTCACGAAGAATGCGAACAGCGCGCGCCGCGGCATCACCGTCACCAGCCACCATCGCAGCACACGCTGAACGACGCTGCGTGGCAACTCCCGTTCCAGCCGTGCACGGCCGATCTCCGCGAGTTCTCCATAGGCGACACCGGAGGGACACGTCGTTTCGCAGGCACGGCAGGTGAGGCAGCGGTCGAGGTGGCGTTGCGCCACCCGTGACGCCTGATCGCGTTCCAGCACGTCTTTGATGAGATAGATTCGCCCGCGCGGACCGTCGAGTTCGTCGCCAGTCAGCTGATACGTCGGGCAGGTCGCATTACAGAAGCCGCAGTGCACGCATGCACGCAGTATCTCGTCGGCGCGTCGGCCCGCGGCGGTGGCGAGCACCCTGGTGTGCAATCGAGTCTGCATCAACCCACGCCTGGCACACGACCGGCATTGAGAATGCCATGCGGATCGAAAGCCGATTTCACACGCGCGTGGTACGCGCAGAGCGCCGACTCGAGCGGTGCGAAGCCGTCGGGTTCGGAGAACGCGTGAGCATGGCCGCCCAACGCTTTCACGGTGGTGCGGACGCGATCGGCCGGCGCGCTCGTCTTGCACCAGCGCAGACCGCCGCCCCATTCCACCAGCCACTCACCCGCGATGTCGGGATGAGGCGAGGCCACCGGCAGCGACACTCTCCAGAGCGTCACGTCAGTGCGGTGTTCGAAGAACGGCGCCGCGTGGTCGCGGATCTCCTCCCATAGACGATCATCGGCAGTTTCACCGCCCAGCCGACTCGCTGCACTGCGCACGCCTTCGTCGGTGCCGGCGAGGCGAACGTGGAGCCGCCCATCGCACCAGCTCGTGGCCGTGATCGGCAGTGGCCGTCGGCCCCATTCCAATACCATGCGCAGCGCCGCCTCGCCGTTGCACTCGAAGGCGAGTGTGCGCTGGGCCGCGGGCAAGGGCATCACCCGCAAGCTCGCGCTCAACACGATACCGAGCGTTCCGTGTGCGCCCACCTGCAATCGGGCGACGTCGTAGCCCGCAACATTCTTCATGACGCGACCGCCGAAGTCGTGAATCTGCCCATGCCCGGTCAGCAAGCGAACACCCAGCACCGCATCGCGCAGCGCGCCGAGCCAGGGCCGCCCCGGTCCGGCAAGGCCCACCGCGATCGCACCACCAAGGGTTCCACCGCCGAAGTCCGGCGGATCGGCCGCGAGCATCTGGCCGCTCTCCGCGAGTGCCGTGCGCAGATCGGCAATGCGCGTGCCGCACCGCGCCGTCACCACCAGTTCGGCGGGCTCGTAATCCTGAATGCCGCTATGCGTCGACATGGAGAGCGGATCCCCGGTCGGTGGGCCATAGAGGAACTGTTTGCTGCCGCCACCCACGATGTGGAGCGGGGACTTCGCGGCAGCGATTCGATCGATCAGCGATTGTTCGAAGGCATCGGTCATCTACAACCGCTCGAGTTCCGGGAATGGCAGCGCACCGCCGTGTACGTGCATGCCGCCGAGTTCGGCACAGCGCGCAAGCGTTGGCACCGCCTTGCCCGGATTCAGCAAGCCATGCGGATCGAATGCGGCCTTCACGCGATGAAATTGAGCAAGCGTCGATGCGTCGAACTGGCCGCACATCGCATCCAGCTTCTCGACGCCGACACCGTGCTCGCCCGTCACGGTACCGCCCGCCGCGACGCACAGCGCGAGAATGCGCTCGCCCATCGCCACGGCCGTATCGAGCTGCCCCGATTGATTCGCATCGTAGAGGATGAGCGGGTGCAGGTTGCCATCGCCGGCATGGAAGACATTGGCAACGGTCAGTCCCGTTTCCCGAGACAGTTCCGAAATGGCGCGCAGCACAGAAGCGAGTCGCGATCGCGGGATAGTGCCATCCATGCAGTAGTAGTCGGGAGCGAGGCGCCCCACCGCGGGGAACGCAGCCTTGCGGCCGTGCCACATGCGTTCGGCTTCTGCGGCGTCTTTCGCAACACGAACCTCGGTGGCGCTCGCCTTGCGCAGAACCGACTCGACGCGCTGACGTTGCGCTTCGACTTCGGATGCCTCGCCATCGAGTTCGCACAGGAGAATCGCCTCCGCATCCAGCGGATAGCCCGCGTGTACGAACGCCTCGGCCGCACCCGTCGCGACGCGATCCATCATCTCGAGGCCCGCCGGAATGATCCCTGCGGCGATGATCGCGCTCACCGCATCGGCGGCCGCTTCGAGCGTGCCAAAGGCAGCCAGCATCACGGCCTTCTTCTCGGGTATCGGCAGGAGTCGGACGGTCACCTCGGTGACGATGCCGAGCATGCCTTCCGAGCCGTTCATGAGCGCCAGCAGGTCGAAACCCGGCGCGTCGAGCGTGGCGCCGCCGAGCACGAGTTCCTCCCCGTCGATCGTCAGCACGCGCAGGCCGATGACGTTGTGCACGGTCAGACCGTATTTCAGGCAGTGCACGCCGCCGGAGTTCTCCGCCACGTTGCCGCCGATCGAACAGGCGATCTGCGAAGACGGATCCGGGGCGTAGAAGAGGCCGTGACGTGCCGCCGCTTCCGAGATCGCGAGGTTGCGCACGCCCGGTTCGACGACCGCGATGCGGTTGTCCGGGTCGACCTCGAGTATTCGATTGAGCCTGGCGAGCGACAGCAGCACCCCGTCCTGTTCGGGCCGCGCACCGCCCGACAGCCCCGTTCCCGCGCCGCGCGGCACGATGGCCACGTTGTATTCGCGGCAGACTGCCAGCACGTCATTGAGCTCCCGAACGTTGGCGGGCAACGCAACCGCGCCCGGTTCCTGGCGGATCGCCGTGAGGCCATCGGTCTCGTAGGGTCGTTT
>JBFKCZ010000381.1:0-3641 GCA_041620035.1 Pseudomonadales bacterium | reverse complement strand
AACGCGCTCTTACTGTCGATGACGGACGCTGTTTCTGAACTCGTACTGACGAACAATTTCCGTCAGGCGCAGGCGCTATCGCTGGCGGAGCGCCAGGTCCGCTACCGGTTGTCGGAGTATCAGCGCTTCATCGCGCGCATGGAGAGTGACGCACGCCTCGATCGTAGGCTCGAAGGCGTTCCGGCCGACGACGATCTGACGGAGCGGGTCGCGGAAGGCAAGTCGCTCACGCGACCCGAACTGGCCGTGCTCCTGTCCTACTCGAAGACTCATCTCAAGGAGCGTCTGATCGCGGGCCACGTACACCGAGATGCGGTGGTCGCGCAGGCGGTCTTCGAGGAGTTTCCATCGGTCATCCGTGACCGCTACACCGATGCCGTGTACAAGCATCGGCTGTTTCCGGAGATCGTCGCGACGATGGTGGCCAATGACATCGTTCACCACCTCGGCATCACATCGGTGGTACACCTATCGGAGTTCGTCGGCGGCGAGATCGAAGAGATCGCCCGCGCCTACTACGCAGCTGCCGCATGCTTCGGGATACGTGAGCAGTTTCGAGCGGTCGAGCAGCTGACGAGCGTGGCCGGCGAAGCGAAGCTCGAGATGCTGCTCGAACTGATCCAGCTCGCTCGTCGGGCCACGCGGTGGTTCATGCGGCACCGCCGGGTCGATCTCGACGTTGCCAAGCTCACCGGGTACTTCCGTCCTCGGATTGCGTCTCTCATGGGTCACATCGACGGCATCATGGGTGCAGCGGGGTCGGAGCGTAGACGCGTGCGCATGGCGCAACGCACGGAAATGGGTGTGCCCGAGGCCGTGGCGGCGGCGACTTCGAACGCCGGCGCGCTGGCCGTGACCCTGCCGGTGATCGACTCCGCGGAGCGCGCCGGTGCGAGCCCGGAGGCGGTGGCCGAGGTGTTCTCGGCCATGAACGAGACGCTCGGATTCGACTGGCTCGCGGAACAGACCATGGCGCTCAATGCCACGAGCCTCTGGCAATCGATGGAACGCGACGCACTGGTGGACGAGCTCGTCACGCAACATTCGATGCTGGCCGCCATGGCGTTGCGCGCTGCGGGCGGCGCGGGTGGGGCCGAAGCCGTGGCGCGATGGAGCGAGAGTCAGCGGCACCTCGTGGCGACCTGGCGCCAGGCACTGGAGAGTGCGCAGCGCGCCGCGACCCAGGATTTCTCGCTGTACTCGATGACGCTCAGAAAGCTCGGCGATCTGACGCGGGCGTTGAGCAACGCGGCGTAGCAGAGGCATCGGGGTACGAAGAATCGCGACCGCTGGTCGCTCCTACGGTTGGAAGGAGCGACGCCTGGTCGCGAACACGTCAGAAATTCCGAAACGCCTCCGGCGGATACGCCTCGCAGCCCAGCGCGTCGTACTCGGACTCCGAGAACAGTGCTTCACGGAACAGGAGCGCATACATCTCGCACTTGTCCTTCGGCTCGGTGAAGGAGGTATCCGCGAGGAGTTCGGCCTTGAGTGAGTCGAACGTAACTTCCTCCGCGCTCATGCGGATGCCCGTGCCGGGCTCGGTATCGGTGTCGAACACGATCATGCGGCTGTCGCCACCCCACGGCTGCCAGGGCACCTGATCGCGCGCCATGCCCGTGCCAGGGTCGCCGCGATGCGCGAACGCGGCCCAGTAGGACATCATGGAGCGGGACAGCGCGTCGCGCGCGTCGGTCTGGGGATACAGATACCCGAGTCCGAGTCCGCCATCGAAGTCACCGAACACGAACGCGATCTCGAGTCCGTGCGCGGCGCCCAGCGCCTCTGCGAGGTCGAATCCCATGATCGAGCCTTCCTCGTCCCAGTCGAAGCGGTAGGCCCACACGCCGCGCCCCTGGGCTGCGTGCAGTTGCCTGGCCAGTTCGTCGACGCCGCGCGCCTTCCATGCCTTCGACTGATAGCCGACGAAACGGCGGTAGGCGACGGGATCCTTCAGGCGCGGGAAGATCCAGAAGTGGTTCTCGGTCCAGCGCGGATGACGCGTCAGAAAGAGCGCCAGTTCATCGCGATTGCTGCCGAGCATGACGGGTACGGGGTTGTAGTAAGTGGCGTCGGAAAAAATGTCGGCCGGATCGCGCTCTTCCGGCAGCACGTCGCCGTCGGCTACGAGTGTCGGCATGTCGATCATGCCGAATCCCCGGCCTTCGTAGGCCGACAGGATGTCGGCGGCGGGTGTAGCGATGAGGAAGTCGCGGATCTCGTCTTCGCCCATCGAGTCCTGCACCTGGCGGGCCGCATCGCGATCGGTGGCCCGGGCGGCTGCGATCAGCAGACGATTGACGGTTTCCCGGGTGCTCGACGGATGTCCGGGCTCGTCGTCGTCGACGTAGTTGGTTGCGTGCGCCGGGCTCGACAGGAACAGACCGCCGCTCTGCACGATCGCGCCATCGAACAGGCCCCGGGCGAGCGGTGATGCCATGAGTGCCAGCACATTCGTACCGCCCGCGGATTCGCCGAATATCGTGACGCGATTGGGGTCGCCACCGAAGGCGGCGATGTGATCCTGTACCCACTCGAGCGCGGCGATGGTATCCAGTGTGCCGTAGTTGCCGGACGCATCGGCACCCGTAGCGCCGCCACCGCCGAGTGCCGGGTGCGCGAACCAGCCAAACGGCCCCAGACGGTAGTTGATCGTGACCACCACGAGGTCGTGTGTCTTGGCGAGCGTGGCGCCGTCGTAGCTGCCGGCATGACCGATCGTGTTGCCGCCGCCGTGAATCCACACCATGACCGGCAGCGCCGACTTGCCAGCGGGAACGGATGCGGGTTCGAAGGGGGGCGACCAGACGTTGAGGTACAGGCAGTCCTCGCTGCCTACGGGCTCGCCGTCATTTGTCGTCAAGCCGGCGCCGGACAGCACCGACGGGAACTGCATGCACATCGGCCCCGGCATGAGCGCCTCGCGGCGACCCGACCATGACGTGCGCGGACGCGGCGCCATCCAACGCAGTTCGCCGACCGGCGGTTGCGCGTAGGGAATGCCGAGCCATGCGTGCGCGCCCGTGGGCGCCACGAATCCAACCAGGTCGCCGGTCTTGGTGCCGCGAGCCGTGACTTCGGCCGCCGTCGGCGGCGAAGACGTGTCGCGCAGCGACAAGTACAGCATGACCGCAGCTACGGCGACTGCGGCCGCCAGGATCCATTTGCCCATGATGCCCCCTGTCAGTCGGGGGCATTCTAGCGTCTAACGAGCCGCGGGGAACTCAGTCCCAGCTCAGCGCGCCACCGGTCTGATACTCGGTGACCCGGGTTTCGAAGAAGTTCTTCTCCTTCTTCAGATCCATGATTTCCGACATCCACGGAAAGGGGTTCTTCACGCCGGGAAACTGTTCGGGCAATCCGATCTGGGCGAGCCGCCGATTGGCGATGAATTGCAGGTATTCCGCCATCATGTTCGCGTTCCTGCCGAGCACGCCGCGCGGCATGGTGTCGCGCGCATATTCGATTTCGAGCTGCGTGCCTTCGAGGATCATCTGGGATGCGCGGGCCTTCATCTCGTCGTCCCAGAGCTGGGGATTTTCCAGTTTGATCTGGTTGATCACGTCGATACCGAAGTTCACGTGCATGGATTCGTCGCGCAGGATGTACTGGAACTGTTCTGACGTGCCCGTCATCTTGTT
>JBFKCZ010000380.1:0-3655 GCA_041620035.1 Pseudomonadales bacterium | reverse complement strand
GAACGGAACCGCCGTCGAGATAGATCCGCAGGTGGCGCAGGTAGCGCTCGAATTGCGGGAGTCGTGCGGGCGCGCGACCCAGGTGCGCGAGGGCAGAGTCGCCGCGGCCGATGCCGAGCACTGCGCGCCCGTCGCTGATGCGTTGGACGCTCGCGATCGCCGATGCGGTCACCGCGGCCTGACGCGTTACCGAATTCGTCACACCGGTACCGAGCCCGATGCGTTTGGTGACCGTGGCCGCCATTGCGAGCGCCACGTATGCATCGCCGGAGAGGTTCTGTGAGTCGACGACTTCCAGGCCGTCCCAGCCCGCAGCCTCGGCATGCTGGGCAACGCGCATCACGCCCCGTGGTGAAGCAACTCCGAGCGTCCACAACTGAGGCATGCTTGCTCCATTCGCGACGGATACAGATGATGCCATCATAACAGTCGGGTTCCAGCGAGCGGACGGAGGGGATATGAGTGATCAGAATGCATGGCTTGCGCAGGTGACCGAAGAGATCGTCGACCCCGGCCGTCGGATCTGCGATCCCCATCATCACCTCTGGCACCATCCGACCAGTCGCTATCTGCTCGAAGACTTGCTCGCCGATACCGGCAGCGGCCACCGCGTGGTGTCCACGGTGTTCGTGGAATGCGCGGCGATGTACCGCGCGAGTGGTCCCGCGGAACAGCGGCCGCTGGGAGAAACGGAATTCGTGAATGGCATTGCGGCGATGAGCGCGAGCGGTGGTTTCGGCGAGACACGCGTGGCCGCGGGCATCGTCGGCTTTGCCGATCTCACGCTCGGATCACGGGTGGGTGACGTGCTCGACGCGCATGCCGCGTTGAGCCCGCGATTTCGAGGCATTCGCCACGCTGCCGGTTGGGATGCCAGCAGCGACGTGCGCAATTCGCACACGAACCCGCCGCAAGGATTGCTCGCACGCGCCGACTTCCGAGCTGGCTTTGCGGAACTACGCAAGCGTCGAATGTCGTTCGATGCGTGGCTGTATCACACACAGCTCCCGGAGCTGACCGACCTGGCGCGTGCGTTTCCCGACGTCACGATCATTCTCGATCACTTCGGCGGCCCGCTGGGTATCGGTCCGTACGAAGGTAAGCGCGCCGAGATCGCGACGCAGTGGCGCAAGGACATCGCAACACTCGCGCGCTGCGAGAACGTGGTGGCGAAGCTCGGCGGCCTCGTGATGCCGATCAACGGTTTCGGATTCCACAAGCGGGAAAGACCTGCAACGTCCGACGAGCTCGTTGCCGCGACCCGCGAGTACTACGCGCACGCCATCGACTGTTTCGGGCCCGACCGGTGCATGTTCGAGAGCAACTTTCCGGTCGATAAGCAGAGCTGCTCCTACGCGGTGTTGTGGAACTCCTTCAAGAAGATGGCATCGGGCATGTCGGAGCGGGAAAAGACAGCGCTGTTTCACGACACCGCGGCACGTGTGTATCGGTTGGCCGAGTCACCCTGATCCCGGTCGTCGATCGTTGAGTCAACCCCGAGTTCGATTGCCGCGGTGGCTTCTGGCATTGATCGCGCGGCCGCGCGTGGCGCGCGCCGCCATGCGAATTGCCACGCGGGTGGATCGGCCGCTGATGCGATTGACGCGCGGCCGCGTGCGATTGTCGTTTCCCATCCCGATGCTGCTGCTCGAATGTCCCGGGCGACGTTCCGGCATTCTGCGCCGTACACCGCTGCTCTACGTCGCGAGTGGCGAGCACCTGCTGCTCGTCGGATCGAACGCGGGCCAGCGGACGGATCCGGTCTGGTGCGGCAACCTCGCGATGGTCGACGAAGTGGACTGTCTGATCGGCGGTCGACGTCTCCGCTGCCGTGTCACGCGACTGCAGGGGCCGGAGCACGAACAAGCGCTGCGCAGCGCGGCGGCGTTCTTTCCCGGCTATGATGCGTACAGCGCGCGAGCCGGGCGCGAGTTACCGGTTTTCAGGCTCGAACCTCGGGAGGAATCATGAGAGCGACATGGCTAGTCTTGCTCATCGTCGGTGCATCGATTGCGCACGCGGATGGCATTCGTTCACCCGCGCCGGCTGGCGCCGCGGTGTACTTCATCACTCCACAGGATGGCGCCACCGTGGCATCGACGTTCAAGGTCACGTTCGGACTCGAGGGCATGGGTGTGGCGCCGGCCGGCATCGACATGCCCGACACCGGTCATCACCACCTCCTGATCGACGTCGCGGAGATTCCGAATCCCGAGCTGCCTTTGCCGGCGACCGAACAGGTCATCCACTTCGGCAAGGGGCAGACCGAAACCGAAGTGACGCTCGCACCGGGCCGGTACACTCTGCAACTCGTCGTCGGCAATCACCTGCACGTGCCGCACGACCCGCCCGTGGCATCGGAGGTGATCACGGTGACGGTGGCGCCGTAGTCGTCTTACGCGCGCCGCAGCACCCTTCCCGCACGCGCTTGCGTATGAACCCCGTTCGCCACGGTATGCATACCGTTGACGAACACATGGTGGATACCCTCGGGGTACTGATTCGGTTCCTCGAAGGTGCCGCGATCGATGATGGTCGCGGGATCGAAGACGACGACGTCGGCAATGGCACCTTCGCGCAACACGCCGCGATCGCGGAGGCCGAACTTGCGCGCCGGAAAGCCGGTCATGCGGTGTATCGCTTCGGCCACGCCGAACAGCTTCAGCTCGCGCGCGTAGCGACCGATGACGCGAGCGAAGGAACCATACAGGCGCGGGTGCGGCCGCCCCTCGAGCGTGGGGATGCCATCTGAGCCAATCATGGTGCTCGGGTGGCGCATCACGGTGCGTACGTCTTCTTCACTCATGCTGTGCATGATCACGGTGGCGCCCGGTTCTGCTGCGAGAATCCGCCGCGACGCCTCCAATCCATCCGTTCCGAATGCGGCAGCCAGATCGGCGAGGCTCCGTCCCTCCCATTGCGCGTGGGACTTCGTCGATGCAATGACCACGTCGCTGAAGGCGAGGCTCTTCAGATCGCGGCCGGGTGCGCCGACCACCGCAGAGAGGATGGTGCTGCCGGCGGTGTAGGGATACTGATCGGCATGGACGTCGAGCCCCCGCCGTTGTGCCGCTTCGATGAGGCGCAGCGATTCCGAAACCAGGCCCCAGGCATCGCGCCCCGAGGCTTTGTGATGGCTGATCTGCACCGGCACACGCGCCAGCTCGCCGATCGTTATGGCTTCCTCCACCGACTGAAGCAGCCCGGCACCTTCGTCGCGCATGTGGGTGGCATACAGGCCGCCTCGAGCCTGGAGAAGGGACGCGAGTTCGACGATCTCTTCCGTGCGGGCGTGCCGACCGGGTTCGTAGATGAGGCCCGTGGAGAGCCCGAAAGCACCGGCCTCGAGACCCTCTTCCAGGGTCGCTTTCATGGCACGCATCTGCGCGGGCGTCGGCGGGCCGCGGTCGCGTTTCATGGCCGCCATGCGCAACGTGCCGTGGCCCACCAGCATGCCGATGTTGACGCTGGGGGGCGCCTCTTCCAGTCGCGCGGCGTAACCGGCGTAGCCATCCCAGTGCTCGAGGTCGGCGTGAGGATGGAACGCCCGCGCCAGCACGGCCGCTTCGGGGAATGGGGCAGCCCCCATGCCGCAGTTGCCGACGATGCAGGTTGTGACGCCGCCGCGTACCTTGAACGCCATGTCGGGGTGCAG
>JBFKCZ010000379.1:0-3664 GCA_041620035.1 Pseudomonadales bacterium | reverse complement strand
CCGGTAGGCGGCGCATGACCCTCGAACGCATGACCCTCGAAGAAGAAGCTATCACACTCCTGCTGCGATCTCCGCGGCTCACGGTGGCTCAGATCGTCGATCTGCTGGGTGTCAGCGATGCCGCGTTCCGCGACATGACCAGGCGCAACGAGCGTATCAAGGAACTCCTCGCCGAACGCCGTGCCGGAACCTTGGAGCCTCGCCAGATCGAACCGGTGCAGTGCCCGGCGTGCGACGAGTGGTTTCTTCCCTATGCGGCCGCTCGCTTCTGCTCCGACCCCTGCCGCGTGATCGGCAGAATCACCGAGCAATCCCGTCGCAAGCAGCCGCGCCGACTGGGGCTGTTCAACCCCTGAACTCGCCCCCGAGTTGCCTCGCGCGCGCCATTCAGAACACACTGAAGCGATGACCTTCGACTACATCATCGTCGGTGCCGGCACGGCGGGATGCGTGCTCGCGAATCGATTGAGCGCCGATCCGCGCGTCACCGTGCTGCTGCTCGAAGCGGGCGGCAACGACGACTACTTCTGGATCGACATCCCCGTGGGCTATCTCTACACCATCGACAATCCGCGCACCGACTGGTGCTTTCGAACCGAGCCGATTCCGGGTCTTGCCGGCCGATCCCTCGGTTACGCACGCGGCAAGGTGTTGGGTGGCTGTTCGTCCATCAACGCGATGATCTACATGCGCGGTCAGCGCAGCGACTACGACCACTGGGCCGCACTCGGCAATCGGGGTTGGGGGTGGGATGACGTTCTACCGGTCTTCAAGGCGAGCGAGAACTATCAGCATGGTGCCAACGAGTTTCACGGTGGCTCTGGCGAGATGCACGTACAGGAGCGGCGCGTCAGCTGGGAGATCCTGGATGCGTGGCGCGACGCGGCGGCGGAGTGCGGGATACCCAAGATCGACGAGTTCAATCGGGGCGACAACTTCGGCAACGCCTACTTTCAGATGAATCAGCGGCGCGGTGTACGATGGAGTGCGACCAAGGCCTTTCTGCGTCCCGCGCTGGGCCGTACCAATCTCAAGGTGATGACGGACACGCTCGTCAGTCGTGTGCTGATCGATGATGCGCTGGCCGGGCGGCGCGCGAGCGGCCTGCGACTTCGCACGCGCGGGCAACCGGAGACCACCGCGAACGCGCGACTGGGTGTGATCCTCTCCGCCGGCGCTATCGGTTCGCCGCACATTCTGCAGCGCTCCGGGATCGGTGATCGTGCGACGCTCGACGCAATCGGCGTGCCTGTCGAACACGAGCTGCCAGGCGTCGGGCAAAACCTTCAGGATCACCTGCAGATCCGCACGATCTACAAGGTGAAGCACACGAAGACGTTGAACCGTCGCGCGAACTCGCTCTTTGGCAAGGCCGCCATGGGCCTCGAGTATCTGCTCTTCAAGACCGGCCCGTTGACGATGCCGCCATCGCAGCTCGGCGCATTCGCGAAGTCCGACGAGGGTCAAGCCTCGGCGAACATCGAATGGCACGTGCAGCCGCTGTCGCTCGACAGATTCGGTGAACCCTTGCATGAGTTCGATGCCATCACGCCGTCGGTGTGCAACCTGCGACCGACGAGCCGCGGCTACGTCCGGGCGCGCTCGGCCGACCCCGAAGAGGCACCTGTCATTCAAACCAACTATCTCTCGACGCCCGAAGACGAGGCGGTGGCTGTCGCCGGCCTCAAGTTCACGCGCCGAATCATGGCGGCGCAGGCACTGCGTCGCTTCGAATGCGAGGAGTGGAAGCCCGGGCCTTCGATCGTGCGTGACGACGAACTGCTGCAGGCGGCCCGTGAACTCGGCACGACGATCTTCCACCCCGTGGGTACCTGCAAGATGGGGAACGATGAGAATGCCGTGGTGGACGACCGGCTCGCGGTGCACGGGCTCGCCGGGTTGTGGGTGATCGATGCGTCGATCATGCCGACCATCACGTCGGGCAACACGAATGCGCCGACCGTGATGATCGCGGAGCGCGGCGCCAAGTTCGTCCGAGCCGGGGCCCCGTACTGATCGTCCGGCGATGCTTCAGGGCAACGGACGCGTGATCAGAAACGCGCCCACCGCGACGAAGATCGCGCCGGTGATTGCGGGAACGATCCAGGTTGTGGTCTGGATGTACATGATCGTCCAGCTCGCCGCCATCAACGTACATGCCGTCCACTTCGCGGCGACCGATACGGCGCCCTTCTGCTCCCATGCGATCAGAGGCGGTCCGAAGCGGGGATGTTCGTAGAGCCAGCGGTGCAGTGCCGGGGAACCTTTCGGTGCGGCCCAGGCGGCGAGCAGAATGAACGGTGTTGTCGGGAGCACCGGCAGGAAGGCACCGACGACGCCGAGCGCGACGCACACGTAGGCAAAGCTCAGATAGAGGATGCGCTTGGCTTGAGTGGTGGTGAGCCCCTCTGACGGGTGTTCCTGCACAGCGATCCGCACGTTTCGCTTTTGGTGCCACGATACTCTGTGATCGAGTCGCGCCTCAATTTGATCTCTCACCTATGTTCCGACATGGACGACTGGCGCGAGTTTCTCCATGGGCGCAACAGGCGCCCGCGCTATCCGTGCCACGCCGCCAATACCCAGCTGACGACTACGAGCCCGATTGCACCGGCGCCTGCGCCGAGCTGCACACGGCGGCCCCATCGATGCACCGGCAGAGTGGCGGCAAAGATACCTGCCAGCGCACCCATCGCGAAACCGGCGATGTGCGCGATGAGATCCGTGCGCTCACCGCCGAACCCCGTGAACGCGAGCAGCGCGAAGGCCGCAAATGCCGGCCCTACGCGCTGACGCCAGCTCGAGCCGCGGTAATAGCCGCGGCGGGTCACGAAGGTTCCGACCAGCGCCAGGGCTGCGAATGTCGCAGTGCTCGCGCCGAGTGACTGGAAGTCGTCGCCGCGAAGTACGGCGTTGATGGCGTTACCCAGTGCCGCACAGACGACGACGAGGAGCCAGCCGAGCCCGGACCCGAGGTGGCGCCCGAGCATGAGACCGAACACCGCACCGAAGATCGAGTTGCCGAACAGGTGGCCGAGGTCGGCATGGAGGGTGAGGGCGGTGATGGTCCGCCACCACTGACCGTCGAGCACATGCGTGGCGTCCATGACGCCGACACTCGACCAGGCAATGCCGAAGAGCCCACGACCTTCGAGCGTCGGCAGGCTCCAGATCACGAGCAGGAAGCCTGCGACGCCGACCCAGCCGCCATCGATGCGAGGTGGTGGCGCGGGTAGGGATGGTTTCGAGTTCTCCCGCCGAAACGCTTCCAGTTCCTGCAGCGCTGCCGGAATGGCGTGCAAGGGCACGCGTAGCGCCCAGCCGGCGCCCTCGGGTTCGATGCTCGACGGGATATGTACGGCAGTGAGTACCAGCGCTGCGTCGTCGATGATCCGCCGATCCGGATGCACCCGAATGCTTGGCCACAGTTCGCTGGTGGAATCCTCGCTCATGGTCAGATGCTATCCTGCGCTGGGCCCTACGGCCCAACCCAATCTGAGGACAGGCAGCGATGTCGACTACGGAGCGAACCGTCGTCGCGAATGACACGGTGCACGCGGCAGGCCGCGAACCGCTCGCGTGGCTGATGCTTGCGACGACGTCGTTGTGCTGGAGCGCGAATACGATCTTCGCGAAGCTCGCCGTCGGCGAAGCATCGCCCATG
>JBFKCZ010000378.1:0-3677 GCA_041620035.1 Pseudomonadales bacterium | reverse complement strand
GCGGCGCGCGGCACTTCGACTCTGACCTACTTCGAATACAGCATCCTCGCGGCATTGGTCTTGTTCCGCGATGCCGCGCTCGACGTTTGTGTGCTCGAGGTTGGCTTGGGCGGACGGCTCGACGCAGTCAACCTCGTCGATGCCGATGTCGCGGTCATCACGAGCATCGGTCTCGATCATCAGGAGTATCTCGGCAACGATGTCGAATCGATCGCGCGTGAGAAGGCAGGCGTCATGCGCAGCGGTAAGCCCTGCGTGTTCGGCGAACCGCTGGTGCCGCGTTCGATCGCGTCGCGTGCCGAGGCGCTCGAGGCGCCGCTGCTCGTTCGCGGGCGCGACTTCGACCTGACCAGCGATGGGGAGGCGTGGACCTTTGTCGACAGTGCCGGCGAGAGTGGTCGCTGTCGAACGATTCGGCTTGCCCCAGGCAACGTCGCCGCATCCAACGCGGCCACGGCCGTTGCGGCGGTCCAGTGTTTACTGGGCGATGCGGCCGATATCCCGCTCATGTGCGATGCGGCACGCTTCGCCGCCCTTCCTGGGCGGTACGAGCGGCGGCGACACGGAGGCAGGGAATTCGTACTGGATGTGGCGCACAATCCCCACGGCGCCGGATTTCTGGCGCGTCAACTCGCGCGTGACGGCGTCGGGAGGCGCACGATCGCCGTCATGGGGTGCTTGAAAGACAAGGACGCTGCCGGCATCGTAGCGGCCCTCGCCGCTACGGTGAGCGAATGGATCTTCGTGACGACGCAGACGCCGCGCGGTCAGGCTGCAACCGTGACTCTCGACAAGGCCGGTGCGGGACATCGGGGCCGTGCCGGAGGAACACTGGAGGCCGGCATCGCAATGGCCATCGAGCAAACGGATGAAAACGACCGAATCGTTGTGCTCGGCTCCTTCGACGTGGTCGAACGCGCCGGCGCCTTGATGGAAGGGGCGGCATGACGGACACCACGCGCTACAGAGTGACGGGCGCGGTGTTTCTCATTGCTGTTGGCGTGATCTTTCTGCCAATGCTGTTCGACGGCGCTGGCCTCGAGTCGCCCCCCATGGATCCTCTCGACGGTGAACCCAGTGCGGTTGCCGAAGTAGCAGCCCCCGTGCTTGACGAGGATGGCCTTGCCGAAGCGGACGAGATGCGTGCCCGCCTCGACGACGCCGCTTTCGATCGCCGCACGGGCAGCCGGCTTGGTGATCCGCAACTCACGGATGCCGACAGCAAGTCGAAGGTCCCGGTCGAATCCTGGGCTGTGCAACTCGCCAGTTTCAGCGATCGTGACAAGGCTGTGGCGCTGCGCGACCGACTGCACCGGGACGGCTACGCATCGTTGCTGTCCGACGTCAAACGAGTGGCAGGGGTCAGTACCCGCGTCGCCGTCGGCCCGGTCATGCAGCGGGCAGAGGCCGACCGACTCGCCGCGGAACTGTCCAAGCGATACGACACCGACACGCTCGTCGTGCGGTTCGATCAGTGAACTCATGACAGGGGTCGACATCGCCATAGTCGTCGTCATTGCCATATCCGCGACGATCGGTCTCGTACGGGGTTTTATGCGTGAAGTGCTCTCGCTCGCGGTGTGGATCGCAGCATTCGTGATGGCGCTCGGATTCTCCTCGCGTCTGGCCGAAGTACTCGTTCCCTACATCACGGATCCGTCGGCACGTTTCGTTGCAGCATTTGCCTTGGTATTCGTCGGCACGCTGGTCGTGGGAGCTGTCATTCAATGGCTGGTCGGTAAACTCGTCACTTCGACGGGCATGACCGGCATGGATCGCACGCTCGGCCTGCTGTTCGGAGGTCTGCGCGGTGCAGTACTGATCGTGGTTGCGATCGTGATGCTGCGGCCGTTTTCGGGTAACGAAGGCTGGTGGCATACGTCGAAGATGATCGGCGCGCTCGGCAGGTACGATGCGCACGTCGTCGAACTGTTCGACACGACGAGCAGAGCCGTGCGGTCAATGGGTGAGTCGTGATTGCAGGTGAGTCACGCGATGAACCAATCGAAGGAAAGCTAGGATAAGCACATGTGTGGAGTGGTCGGAATCGTTGGTCGAAGCGCGGTCAATCAATCTCTGTACGATGCGCTGACGGTACTTCAGCACCGCGGCCAGGACGCTGCCGGCATCGTCACGTGCGACGGTAACCGGCTGTATCTGCGTAAGGGCAATGGACTTGCGCAGGATGTGTTTCAACAGCAGCACATGCAGCGTCTGGTGGGTGCGATGGGAATCGGTCACGTGCGTTATCCGACGGCAGGCTCGTCGAGCTCCGCGCAGGCCCAGCCGATGTACGTGAACTCGCCCTACGGAATCACGCTCGCGCACAACGGCAACCTCACGAACGCCGACGCACTGAAACGCGATCTGTTCAGGGACGATCTCCGGCATGTGAACACCGACTCCGACTCGGAAGTGCTGCTCAACGTCTTCGCACACGAATTGCAGCGCCTGGGCGGCCATCGACCCGAGCCCGATCGTATCTTCAGAGCCGTGCGAGGCGTTCACGAGCGCTGCCGCGGCGCTTACGCCGTGGTGTCGATGATCATCGGCGGCGGAATACTCGGCTTCCGTGATCCATTTGGTATTCGACCGCTGGTTTTCGGCAGTCGGGAAACCGAGGGCGGCAAGGAATACATGATCGCTTCGGAAAGTGCGGCGCTCGACATTCTCGGCTTTCGCCTCGAGCGCGACGTGGCGCCAGGCGAAGCGGTGTACGTCAGCAGCGCCGGAGAGTTGTTCACGCAGCGCTGCGCCGATGAATCGGTGCACGCGCCATGCATCTTCGAGCAGGTGTATCTGGCGCGTCCCGACTCCATCATCGATCGTGTATCCGTGTACAAGTCCAGATTGAGAATGGGAGAAAAGCTCGCAGAGCGGGTTCTGGCGCAGTACTCGCAGCGCGACCACGACATCGACGTGGTCATTCCCATTCCTGACACGGGCCGTACCGCCGCACTGCCGCTCGCCTACGAACTCGACGTGAAGTACCGCGAAGGGTTCGTGAAGAATCGCTACATCGGTCGGACTTTCATCATGCCGGGCCAGGCGATGCGGCAGCGATCGGTGCGGCAGAAGCTGAATCCCATCGAGCTGGAGTTCAAAGGTAAGAACGTTCTGCTGGTCGAAGACTCGATCGTTCGAGGTACGACCAGCCGACAGATCATCGAGCTGGCGCGCAACGCCGGCGCGCGGAAGGTGTTCATGGCGTCGGCGGCGCCGCCAGTCCGGTTCCCGAACGTCTACGGCATCGATTTGCCGTCGCCCTCGGAGTTCGTGGCCTACAATCGCAGCGAGGAAGAAGTCGGTCGGCTCATCGGCGCCGACTGGCTCATCTATCAGACGGTCGAAGATCTCATCGATTGCGCAGTTGAAGGCAACCCCGCGATCACGCGATACGAGTGTTCTGTCTTCGATGGCGATTACGTGACAGGGGACATAGACGATGACTACCTCGAGAACCTATCGTTGCACCGCAACGATCTCTCCAAACAACGCCGTGAAGCAGACATAAGCGGTGATCACTCCGTCATGGAACTCCACAATCACGCCTGAAGGCTCGCTGTCGGACGCCGTCGACAGCGCGATCGAAAGCCTGTCTGGTGTGCTGCTGGGCAAAGACGAACAGATTCGTCAGGCGCTCGCCTGCCTGTTTGCGGGCGGGCACCTGCTGATCG
>JBFKCZ010000377.1:0-3677 GCA_041620035.1 Pseudomonadales bacterium | reverse complement strand
TCTGGCCGAAGTCGGTGATCTGGGCGCACGGTTGGATGCTGCCAAGTCGGCCTTCGAGGCGCTGCAGCTCGAGCTCGACGCATTCCTGCTCGAGATCCCGAACCTGCCGGACGCATCGGTTCCCGACGGTGAGTCCGAGTCGGACAACGTCGTGCTGCGGCGGTGGCGCGAGCCCTCCGAGTTCAACTTCACGCCGAAGGATCATGTCGATCTGGGCCAGGTTGGAAGTCTCGACTTCGAGGCCGCGGCAAAACTGAGTGGCAGCCGGTTCGTCGTCGTGCGAGGCCAGCTCGCGCGCATGCAGCGCGCGATCACGCAGTTCATGCTCGATCTGCACACCGCCGAACATGGCTACGAAGAGGTCTACGTTCCCTATCTCGTCAATGCGACATCGCTGTATGGCACGGGTCAGCTCCCAAAGTTCGCGCACGACCAGTTCAAGATCGCGGGTGACAACGAACTCTATCTGATTGCGACCGCGGAGATTCCGGTCACCAACCTGCTGCGCGACCGGATTGTCGAGGCCGACGCTTTGCCCATACGGAACGTTTGCCACACGCCTTGCTTCCGCAGCGAAGCAGGCAGCTACGGTCGCGATACGCGCGGCATGATTCGTCAGCATCAGTTCGAGAAGGTGGAGCTGGTGCAGGCCGTGGCGGCGGACGATTCGTGGCGCGCTCTGGATGAACTCACGAGCCACGCCGAAGCCGTGCTGAAGCGCCTGGACCTGCCTTACCGGGCGATGGTGTTGTGCGGCGCGGATCTCGGATTCGCATCCGCCAAGACGATCGATCTCGAGGTGTGGTTGCCGGGTCAGGACGCCTATCGCGAGATCTCTTCGTGCAGCAACTTCCTCGACTTCCAGGCACGCCGCATGCAGGCACGCTTCCGCAACCCCGCGACGCGGAAGCCCGAGTATCTGCACACGCTCAATGGCTCGGCCCTCGCGGTGGGGCGTACGCTGGTCGCGATCATGGAGAACTATCAGGACGGGGCAGGGCAGGTTCATGTTCCTGATGCACTACGTCCGTACATGGGCGGGCTCACGAGCATCGATCTGTCCGCCTGAAGAGGCAGCGGTCTGCCGGGAAGGAACATGGAATACCTGCCGCTGTTCGTGTCTGTCCGCAATCGGCCCTGCCTGGTGGTCGGCGGCGGATCCGTCGCACTACGCAAGGTGGAAGCGCTCGTTGCAGCGGGTGCGATCGTGCGTGTGGTGGCCCCGACGATCGATGCCGAACTGCGTCGACTCGTGGAAGCGAACGGCGGTGGCGTCGAACTTCGCGTGTTCGACGAGCGTGACGTCGGCGGACAACGGCTGGTCGTGGCTGCGACGAACGACGCGGCGACGAACGCCCGCGTTCACGAAGCGGCCGAGCGTGCCAGCGTGTGGGTGAACACGGTCGATGACATGGCGCTGTCGAGTGCGATCTTTCCGGCGATCGTGGATCGCGATCCGATAACGGTCGCGATCTCCACCGGTGGCGCTTCACCGACGCTCGCTACGCGTATCCGAGGCTGGATCGAAGCGCTCCTCCACCCGCGGCTGGGTGCGCTCGCCGAATTTCTCGGTGAACAGCGCGAGCATCTGCGAGCGTCGATACCGGACGTTGGCGTGCGCAGGGAGTTCCTGCGCGAGATCGTGGAGAGCCCCATCGCAGAGTTGGTGTATCAGAATCGGATCGCGGCGGCAGGCGCCCTGCTGGAAGAGCGCCTCGCCGCGACCCATCCGGGCCCCACAGGATTCGTCTCTCTCGTGGGCGCGGGACCGGGCGATCCCGACCTGCTCACGTTGAAGGCGCTGCGCTGCCTGCAGCGGGCCGATCTCATCCTGTACGACAATCTGGTGGGCCCCGGAGTACTCGATCTCGCCCGACGGGATGCGAAGAAGATGTACGTCGGCAAACGTGCCGGGCTCGATCCGGATCGCCAGGCTGCCATCAACCGCACACTCGTGACGGAGGCACACGCCGGTAAGCGCGTGGTGCGACTCAAGGGGGGCGATTCGTTCATCTTCGGCCGTGGTGGTGAGGAAATCGAAACGTTGGCAGAGGAGGGCATCTCCTTCGAGGTCGTGCCCGGTATCACTGCGGCACTGGGTTGTGCCGCGTACGCGGGCATCCCGCTCACGCATCGAGACTACGCCCAGTCGGTGCGCTTCGTGACCGGTCATCGCAGCGGCGACACGGTCAATCTCGACTGGCCGGAACTCGCTCGCCACGATCAGACACTGGTTTTCTACATGGGTCTGCCTGGCCTGGCGCAGATCTGTGATCAGCTGACCGCCCACGGTATGGATCGCGCCATGCCCGCTGCGCTGATCGCGCGGGGTACCCTGCCCGATCAGCAGGTGATCGTCGGGACTGTCGCCACGCTCGCGGAGATCGTGTCTCGCTCGGCCGTGCATGGACCGACGATCGTCATCGTCGGCCGGGTGGTCGGTTTGCGCGAGCGTCTGGTACCGAAAGGCTAGACCCTATCTTTCAATCGATCGCACGCGTGAACGATTCTGAGATAGGTTCTAGAGACAGTTCGTCGGGCGCGGCAGACCCGCGATCTTCGCGGCCAGTTTCGCTGGATTGCCCGGAAACAGTTTGAGCAGCGCCAGGCTGCTCGCCCACTTCGGCCCCAAGGTCTCGCCGCAGAGTTTGACGAACGGCCGCATCGCAGGCGCAACACCGGTGCGCGCGTGGAACTCGCGCAGCATGTTGAGCACCGCCCAATGCTCGGCCGACAGGACGAGCCCTTCGCGATTGGCGAGATATTCGGCGACCGACTCCGACCATTGTTTGAGATCGCGCAGGTGACCGTCGCGATCGAGGGCCAGTCGAGGTCGCGCCGAGGTCATGGCCGCACCAGGAGTGTGGGAGGTTTCCATGTGGAAATGATACCAACACACTGGACACACCCTAAGCGCATCGGCACCCTTGTCCGAATCGAGTCACGGGCACATTCATGCCTGCGTTCCTGCTGGCGTTGGCGTTCGGAATCTTTGGAGCCTGGGAACTCGAGTTCGCCGGCCTCGTGCTCGGCGCCCTCGGTGGCTATCTGTTGGGCGCAGTGCTGTCGCTGCGCCGGGACGTCGCCGCACTGCGGGCGGGTGTCCAACCCGCGCCATCCGCCGTGCCGACACCCACGCAAACGGTCGCGCCGCAACCTGCCAGCGAGTCGCCGACAGTCGCGGAGCCGGCGGAGTCGGCCGCCACCGGTGCCGAGCATGCGGCTGTCCCACCCGCCGAGCGTAAACCCTCGCCCATCGAAGCGCTGATCGCCCGCGCATTCACGGCGGTCAAGCGGTTCCTCACCACCGGCAACGTCGTCGCGCGCGTGGGCGTGATCGTGCTGTTCTTCGGGGTCGCGTTCCTGCTCCGCTACGCGTACGAGCGCGATCTCGTATCGGTCGAACTGCGACTGCTCGGTGCCGCGATGCTCGGCGTTGGCCTCACCGTGGTTGGTTGGCGACTCAGACACCGTGCCGACACGTTTGGCGTGATCCTGCAGGGTGCGGGCGTCGGCGTGCTCTACCTCACCATCTTCGGTGCGGCACGCCTCTACGATCTACTGCCGGTGAGTGCCGCCTTCGGGCTCATGGTGGTGCTGGTGGCAGCCTCGTCGGTACTCGCGGTACTGCAGAATGCGCAAGCACTCGCTATTTTCGCCATGAGCGGTGGTTTCCT
>JBFKCZ010000376.1:0-3685 GCA_041620035.1 Pseudomonadales bacterium | reverse complement strand
GCAGTATGTCCCGGAACGAACGAACGATGCCGATGCGCCAATCCCGCAGATTCACCAGCAGATCCATGCGCACGACGACGTAGTAGGCGAGCACCGCGGTCATCACCAGCCGCGAGCCGACCATCGCCGCGGCAGCGCCCGCGATCTCCAGCCGCGGCACACCGAACCAGCCGAATATGAGGATCGGATCGAGCAGCAGATGGAGTGCCGCGCCCGCGGTCATGACGAGGCCCGGCACCCGCGCATCGCCCGTGGCGCGCATCACGCTGCCGGCCACCATGGTCAGCGTGAAGAGCACCGTGCCCGGGTAGTAGATGAGGAGATACGCCTCGATGTGATGGATGACCGCATCGGATGCGCCGAGGGCGGTGAACGTCGGTTCGATCGTCGCCATGCCCAGGAGCGCGAGCAGTGAGAGCAGACCGAAGACGAGCAGCAGCCCGTGGGTGGTCAGACGCTTGACCGCCTCCCAGTCGCCGCTGCCGACCCGGCGGGCGATCACGGAGGATGTGCCGATGCTGATGCCGAGCGCGATGCTCGTGAGCATCATCGTCACGGGGAACGTGAAGGTGACGGCGGCGAGCTGGTCGGTGCCCAGCTGACCGATGAAGCCGATTTCGATCATCTGCACGATGATCGAAGACGACACCGCCAGCATCATGGGTGCCGTCAGGCGAAACAGCCCGCGACCGACGTCGCCCTGGGTCAGATCCTGTCCGCGCGTGCGATGGGCGGCCGGTGCCGTGGATTGGTTCACCGGCGAAGTCTACCCGCTCCCGACGCGCGCCCAACCGGCGGCTTGCTGGCTGCGAGCTACTCCTTCTTCTCGGCGCTCCGCGCCCCGGCGCGCAGTCCCTGCTCTCGCTGCTGTGCTTCCCGGATGATGGTCGGGTCGTCCCACGGACTGCGGCGCCCTTTGTAGAGGACGTGCGAATCCGACGAGAGCGTCCAGAACTTCGTCTGCTTGTCTCGACTTATTTTCATTGTTACCTCCCAGCGTCCCGATCTTCCCGCAAATTCGGCCGGGACGTCATCGCTTTTGGGTAAACGCCATGTAAGCCAAAACGATGGGTGCGGCGCTATCATCGGCCCATGAGTGAGGGGCCACTTCCGGCGGGACTGTTTGCGCGCGTGGACGAGAGCGACGACGGGCTCTTCTATGGCGTGCCGCGCCTCGTTCAGCACATCGACGACACGACCATCGCCGCGCTGACCCGGTACTACGCCGACGCGATCGCACCTGGCGCGAGGGTGCTCGATCTGATGTCGTCCTGGGTGTCGCACCTGCCGCAGAACCTCGAACTCGAGGTTGTCGCCGGGCTCGGAATGAACGAGGCTGAATTGCGTGCCAATCCACGACTCAGCGAGTTTGTGGTGCACGATCTCAATCGAGCGCCGGGGATGCCGTTCGCCGAGGCGCGATTCGATGTCGCCACCATCGCGGTGTCGGTGCAATACCTCGTTCATCCCGTGGAGGTGTTCCGTGACATCGCTCGGGTACTCGTGCCCGGGGGGCGGTTGATCGTGGCGATGTCGCATCGGTGTTTCCCCACGAAGGCGATTCGCGCGTTTCACGAACTCGGCGCCGGTGATCGTGTTCGCCTCGTCGCGAGCTACTTTCACCTCGCGGGCGGCTTCGAGGATGCGGAATTCATCGACCGCTCGCCGGATCGCGGTGATCCGCTGTGGATCGTGACTGGAACGACAAAGGAGAGAAGCTCATGAGTTCGCGGCGGCCATGAAGGAATCGACACGCGCATTGCAAGGGCGCACGGCATGGGTCACCGGCGGCACCAAGGGCGTTGGCCTCGGCATTGTCGAAGGTTTGCTCGAGTCGGGCGCCACCGTCTACTACACGGGTCGAAGTGCCACGCCCGGCGATGGCGAAGCTACCGGCATCGCCTGCGACCATGCAAACGATGCCCAGGTGCAGCGCGCGTTCGAGCGCATCGTCGAACGCAGCGGTGCCATCGACATTCTCGTGAACTGCGCCTGGGGCGGCTACGAGAACATGGTGGAGGCCGGCGAGTTCACCTGGCCTGCACCGTTCTGGCAGCAGCCCCTCTGGCGCTGGCGCGCCATGTTCGACGAGGGCGTACGCGCCGCGTTCGTAGCATCGCAGCTGGTGGCGCCGGGCATGGTGTCGCGCGGTCGCGGCCTGATTGTGCATCTGTCGTACTGGGCGGCGCGCAAGCATCTCGGCAACGCCATCTATGGTGCGGCGAAGGCTGCCACCGACAAACTGGCTGCCGACATGGCGCATGAGTTGAAACCGCATGGTGTCGCGGTGGTCGCCCTGTATCCCGGACTGGTGCGCACCGAACGGGTGCTCGAATTTGCCGACGCACTCGACCTCTCCAGCTCGGAGTCGCCCTGTTTCACGGGGCGCGCGGTGGCTGCACTCGCGAGCGATCCCGATTGCATCGAGCACAGTGGGCAAGTTCTGGTGAGCGCCGTGCTCGCGCAGCGATATGGATTCACCGACACCGATGGTAAGCAACCGCCGCCGCTGACGCTGGCTTCCGCGTGATCGCTGGCATGTAATCGCGGCTCGTTTTCAGATCCAACATTTTCATGTCCAAGAAAGAGGAACAATCCATGGCCACGGCACGCAAAGGCGTTCGAATTCGACTCGAACCGGAGGATGAGTACACCCATCCGGTCGAAGCGGCGCAGAACTTCAACGAGAGCATGTATTTCAACGTGTTCGACCGTGAGCGACGTATCGGCGGCTGGTTCCGCCTCGCCAACCGCCCCAACGAAGGGAAGGGCGAGATGTCGTGCTGTCTGTATCTGCCGGACGGACGCATCGGGTTCATGTTCGGTCGTCCAGAGTGCCGGAACAACGATGCCTTCGACGGTGCCGGCATGAAGTTCGAAATCGTCGAACCATTCAAGCGCCTGAAGGTTTCGTATCGCGGCAAGGTCTGCTTGCTCGCCAATCCTCAAGACATGGCCGATCCGAAGAAAGCGTTCAAGACCAATCCCATCGTCGATGCGGTGGTGGAACTCGACTACGAAGGTGTGTCACCCATGTTCGGCGGCGAGCCGGTGAACGAAGACGGCTCGAAGATCGAACAGAAGGCGGAGGAAGCCTTCGCACGCGGTCACTATGAGCAGCACATGGCGGCGAAGGGAACCATTCAGATCGCGGGTGAGAAGTTCGCAATCGATGGGCTCGGCTTGCGCGATCACTCCTGGGGCCCGCGCTTCTGGCAGAACATCCACTGGTATCGCTGGTTGCCCATGAACTTCTCGCGCGACTTCGCGATGATGGTTTCGATCACCTGCAATGCGAAGGGTGAACAGCGCAAGGGCGGCATGGTGCTCTCGGACGGTGCATACACGATCATCCGCGATGCGCGCATCGAATCGAAGTACGACGCCAATGACAACCAGACGGTGATGAAGCTATGGGCGAAGACCGATGCCCGTGAGTACGTGGTGGAGGGCAAGGTGATGTCGCTCATTCCGCTGCGCAACCGCCGGCACAGCCCCGAAGGCGAAGAGATGATGACGCGCATCACCGAAGGCATGACCGAGTATCGCTGTGACGGTCACGTGGGCTATGGGCTCTCGGAATATCTCGACCAGATCGTCGATGGCGCACCCGTCGGCAAACAGGCGGGCTGCTGATGAGCAAGGATCTATTCGATCTCACCGGCAAGGTCGCGCTGATCACCGG
>JBFKCZ010000375.1:0-3690 GCA_041620035.1 Pseudomonadales bacterium | reverse complement strand
GCGTCGATGCATGGGTGACGCTCGTGATGCTCGACGTCTGGCACTGGACGTCGCTCGTGGTGCTGCTCGTCTACGCGGGCTTGCGTGCCATCCCCGAGGCGTACTACGAGGCAGCCGCCATCGATGGTGCCAACCGCTGGCAGGTGTTCAGGCACATCGAGCTGCCGCGCTTGCGCGGCGTGCTCGTGATTGCCTTGCTGCTGCGGCTCATGGACAGCCTGATGATCTACACCGAGCCATTCGTGCTGACCGGCGGCGGGCCGGGCGATGCCACCACGTTCTTGAGTCAGCACCTGACGAGCATGGCGGTAGGGCAGTTCGACCTGGGTCCGGCCGCGGCTTTCTCGGTGATCTACTTCCTCGTGATTCTTGCGATCTGCTTTGCTTTCTACAGTGCGGTGGCGGGACGCCGTGACGATGAATAGATCGCTTGCCCGCATCCTGCTCGTTGCGTTCCTCGGCTATCTGTTGTTGCCGGTGTACTGGCTCATCGGCATGGCGCTGCGTACCAACGAGGAGATCCTGGCGCGGCCGTCGTTTCTGCCGACCACGCCGACCCTCGACAACTTCCGTGAGATCGCCACCAACCCCGTGTGGTACGAGGGCTTTCTCAATTCGTTGAGCTACGTCGGCATCAACACGGTGATCTCGGTGGCCGTCGCCTTGCCCGCCGCGTATGCCTTCTCACGCTTCAGGTTCCTGGGCGACAAGCACCTGTTCTTCTGGCTGCTCACCAACCGCATGGCGCCGCCGGCGGTGTTTCTGCTGCCGTTCTTCCAGCTCTACTCGGCCATTGGCCTCTTCGATACACCGCTTGCAGTCGCACTCGCGCACTGTCTGTTCACGGTACCGCTCGCCGTGTGGATCCTGGAGGGATTCATGTCCGGTGTGCCGCGCGAGATCGACGAGATGGCGATGCTCGACGGCCACCGCTTCCCCTACTTCTTCATACGTCTGTTCCTGCCGCTCATTCGCTCCGGCATCGGTGTAACCGTGTTCTTCTGCTTCATGTTCAGCTGGGTCGAGCTGCTGCTCGCCCGTACGCTGACCGGGAGCGAAGCAAAACCCATCGTGGTGGTGATGACGCGAACGGTGAGCGCCTCGGGTCTCGACTGGGGTGTGCTGGCCGCGGCCGGCGTGCTCACGATTCTGCCGGGCATCGTGGTCGTGTGGTTCGTGCGGCGTTACCTCGTCACCGGCTTTGCGATGGGGCGGCTCTGATGGATCTGGCCTGGATGGCTTGGACCTGGCCAACGGCGCTGTTCTTCGTCGGCATCGCGCTCATGCTCGCGCTGATGACCATGCTCGAGCTGTGGCGTCCCACTGTGCGCAGGCGCGGATTTCTGCCCATGGCAACCACCCGCGGCGATCGGCTGTTTCTCTCCTTGCTCACGATCGCGTTCATCCATCTGGGCTGGCTCGCGGCGGTGGACGCACCGCTGTGGATGGCGAGCCTCTTCTCCGTCGTCGTCCTGGTGCTGCTGCTCCGCTACGGTTGAGCGGCGTAGCGGCTACGGATGTCGGCGAGTGCGGCGTCGAGGAATTCGCGCGAGAGCCAGCGTCCCCGCAACATCACGCCTTCGATCGCGCTCGTTGCGGCAACGTCGTCGAGCGGATTGGCGCTCAGCATCACGAAATCGGCAACGCGACCGACGCGAAGCGCGCCGAGCGTTTCCTCGGCGCCGAAGAAGCGCGCGGGATTCACGGTACCCGTGCGCAGCGCCTCGTAAGGCGTGAGGCCGGCGGCGACCATGGCGGTGAGCTCGCGGTGAATGGCAAAGCCGGGCACGTTGAAGATCTGTGGCGAGTCGGAACCAAGCACGAGCCCTGCACCGCCATCGTGCAGCGCCAGGATGAGACGCTTGCGCAGCGCAAGGAACGCTGCCGCATCCTCGGGCCGAGTTCTCGGGCGCTGTTCCATCGACGCGCGATAGCGCGCCAGCAATGGCTTCGGCAGGTAGGCGATCTCCAGCCTGCGCAGCAGTTCGGCGACGTCGCCTACGACGTTCTCGATGAAGCTCTCGGTGGGTACGGCCCAGGCACCGGCGGCGCGCGTACGTTCCACCAGCTCACCGATGCGGGTCGCGTCCGCGAAGGGGACGAGCGCCGCACCGAAGAACGAATCCATCGCATCTCCGTGCGACGCAGGATCCGCGACCAGCGCATGCACGTAGCCATCCAGGTGATCGATGCTGATCTGGCCGGCCTCGAGTGCCCGACGCAAGCCAACGTCGACGGGCACGTGGCCACCAAAGGGGAAGTCGAGTACACGCGCTTCGGCGGCGATCGCATCGAAAGCCGCGCGCGAAAGCCCGGGATGCAGCTTCGCAAAGTCGTAGCCCGCCTGTTGCTGTGCGCGCAGCCGCGCGACCGCACCCGGTATGTCGGTCACGGACTGCCCACTGAAGGATGGACCGGACGTGTACAGCCTCGGTCCCAGAATCTCGTGGTTGGCGAGCGATTCGCGAAGCGCGAGGTGCGAGCTGTGGCCAAGCATGCCTCGCGCCAATGTGACACCGTTGGCGACCCAGAGCGTGAGTACGTCGTCGCGGTAACCGGAAGGCATGCCGCGGTCTTCCGGTAGCGGCACGTGGGCATGCATTTCGGCGAGCCCTGGAAGGATGTATCGACCCGACGCATCGATCTCTTCGAGGCCGCCCGTACTCGTCTTCGCGGTCGGCCCGATCGAGACGATTCGCCCGTCGCGCACAAGCACGGACTGATCCGTCAGTACAGTGGCATCCGCCATGGTGATGACGTTTGCGTGCACGAAGGCGAGGTCACGTGCTTGCGGAGGCGCTGCGGCCTCGACCGTGCTGCCCAGGCCCGCGATCACGGCAGCAAGTACCAGTCTGCTGAAGCCATGCGCGCTCGGTTTGATTTTCGACATCGCTTCCTCTCGCCGTCGAGTCACCTTCGTTACGGTAGCAGCGCTTTGATGCGGTGACGAGTTCGCGCAAAGGTCCGATCGTCGTCTTTGCCGTGCGGTTGCGGTACCGTTGAGCCGCGCAAAGCAGCAAGAAAGAGAGGGGGGGAATGCAATGACTCGGGCGATCGGGTGGCAGATCCTTTTTGCGGAGATGGTCGCAGTGATGCTCGTCGGCTGCGGCGAGTCGCCTCCGCAAGCCGTGGAGTCGAACGAAGGGCGCATCGAGGCGGCCAAGCGCTGGATCGCCGAGGAGTTCACCCCCTCGACCCTCACACCGGATGCGCAGCTCGCCGAGCTCGGCTGGTTCATCGAGGCCGCGGGACCGTATCGAGGCATGGCGATCAACGTGGTCTCCGAGACGCTCACCACCCACGAGTACGAGTCGCGCGTGCTCACGCGCGCCTTCGAGGAGATCACGGGGATAGAAGTGACGCACGACCTCATCCAGGAGGGCGACGTCATCGAGAAGCTGCAGACGCAGATGCAGTCGGACCGCAACATCTACGATGCCTACGTCAACGATTCCGATCTGATCGGTACGCATTCACGCTACGGCTACGTCGTACCGCTGTCGGACTTCATCGCCGGTGAAGGCGCCGATGTCACGTCACCGACACTCGATCTCGACGACTTCATCGGCATCTCGTTCACCACGGGCCCCGACGGCAAGCTCTATCAGCTGCCCGATCAGCAGTTCGCCAACCTCTACTGGTTTCGCCATGACTGGTTCTCGAGGGCCGACTTCAAGGCAGCGTTCGAAG
>JBFKCZ010000374.1:0-3691 GCA_041620035.1 Pseudomonadales bacterium | reverse complement strand
GGCCGCACGATCATCCCTTTCTCGTCGATCCACACACTCTGTGGAATGTTGATGATGCCGAACAGATCGGCGAGCACGTGATAACGATCGATCAGCGAGGGATGCTGTGGTTTGGCCGCCTCGATGTAAGCACGGCAACCATCACCACCCAGCGTATCGAGACCCACGGTCACCAGTTCGAAACCCTTGGGAGCCAGTTCGTTCCGCAATGCCTGCCACACGGGCAGGTCGCCGGAGCAGCCTCAGTAAGGCGCCCAGGCGTATATCAATACCTTCTTACCCTTGAGGCTCGACAGACGAAATTCATTGCCGGCCAGGTCGGGCAGCCGCAGGTCGGGTGCCTCGGCGGTGGTGAGCGCCTTGTTGCCGGGCGCTGCCGGGCCGAGCGCCCACAATCCATGGCCCTTTGCCTCGACGAGCGGCATGCCCATGTCCTTCGCGACGCTCGCGACGTCGACGGTCGTGCCAGCCGGCTTGGACAGCGGAATACATACGGAACCTTTGCAGGCACCTTCGGGTTTGAGCTGCCAGCCGGTACCGGCTTCGAACTCCTTCTTTGGAATGTTCAATGAGCGCAACAGCATCTGGTGTCCCCGTTTGCAGTAGGACCGAGTGTACACTGCCCGCCTCACACCGTGGATGGGTGTCCATGTCGCAGCGTCATGTCCCAGCGTGAAGGTGCGTCGTCGTTCATCGGTGACATTCCAACGAACTACGACACGGGCCTCGGACCAAACATCTTCACGGGCTACGCCGGAGATCTCGCACAGCGGGTGGCGGCGTGCCGCCCGCAACGCGTTCTCGAGCTCGCGGCGGGTACGGGCATTCTCACGCGCGCGCTGCGCAACAGCCTGCCGGCATCTGCCGGGCTCACCGCTACCGATCTCAACGGCCCCATGCTCGACGTAGCACGAAAGAAATTCGCAGCAACCGAGCAAATCGAGTTCGCTGTCGCCGACGCCACCGCGCTCGACTTCGCCGACGGCTCGTTCGACACCATTGCCTGTCAGTTCGGCATCATGTTCTTTCCCGACAAGCCGAAGCACTATCGAGAGGCGCGGCGCATCTTGCGTCGGAGAGGGCGGTATCTGTTCAACGTCTGGGGTGCGCTCGCCGTCAATCCCTTCGCACGAATCGCGCACGAGTCGATTGCCCTTCACTTTCCCACCAACCCACCGCAGTTCTATCGAACCCCGTTCAGTTACCACGATCCCGATGTCGTCACGGCACATCTGAAAGAAGCGGGCTTTTCCTCGATTGCCGCGCACACGGTGAAGATCGAATCGCGCATCGCAAAGATCGCGGGATTCGCCCGAGGACTGGTGTACGGGAATCCCGTGATTCAGGAAATCTTCGCTCGCGGCAGCACGCACCCGGATGCCGTTGTGCAGTCCATCGATACCGCATTGCGAAGAGAATTCGGCCCCGAGCCGGCGCGGATGCCCCTCGAGGCGCTCGTGTTCGAAGCCAGCTGCTGAGGGTTCAGCCGCCGCTCAATGCCTGAATGATGACGACTTCGTCGTTCGAGCCAACGGCCTGGTCGAAGGTTTCGACCATTTCCTTGTTCACGAAGATGCGCATGTGCGGTCGCATCGCGCCGCGCTCGTTCACCATTCGAAAGCGAATGCCTGGATAGCGGCGATCGAGATCGTCGAGCAGTTCACCCACGGTTTCGCCTGCGACTTCCACCGACGTTGCACCACCCGTGTACGCAACGAGGACTGATGGGATACCGATTCGCATGCCGCGTTCACGCCTCGAGTTGCACGGCTTCGATGGAATATATCTCGGGCAGATGGGAGGCGAGGCACTGCCAGTCTTCGCCCGCATTGCGGCTGCCCCATACATCACCACTCGTGGTGCCGAAGTAGATACCGAGCGGATCGGCGCCATCGACACTCATGCTCTGACGGAAGACGGTGTACCAGGCACGCTCGGGCAAGCCACGGTCGTGTCGCGTCCACGATTCGCCACCATCGCGGGTTCGATACACGGCGGGCCGCGCGCCCGGGCTCGTGCGCGGCCAGACTTCGGTGCCGTCCATCGGGAATACCCAGGCGGACTTCGTGTCGCGTGGATCCACGACGATCGGGAAACCGATGTCACCGACGTCTTTGGGCATGTTGTCGCCGACGCGCACCCAACGCCCGTCGGGGCGGTGCATGCGATAGATACCGCAGTGGTTCTGCTGATACAGGAGATCCGGTGCCAGCGGGTGCATCACCACGCAGTGCGGGTCGTAGCCGTACTCGGTGGTCTCCGACGGCACCGGCGCGACCATACCCTTGTTGAGCGGCGCCCAGCTCGCGCCGCCATCGGTACTCTCGAAGAAACCACCAGAGGAAGTCGCGATGTAGATGTGATCGCCGTTGCGCGGATCGACCAGCACGCCGTGCACGGGTGATCCGCCGGGATTGGCTTGAGTGCCGTCGCCGGTCCACTTGATCCACATCGGATTGTCGTTCCAGCCCGACACCGGTGCCCAGGTTTCACCGCCGTCTTCCGACCGGAACAATCCTTCCGGTGACGTACCCGCGTACCAGGTGGCGCGTTCTTCGGTGAGCCCTGGCGCGAGACAGAACACCTGCTCGACGACATCACACTTTCTGCCGTCTTTGGGACGATCGAACGCCGGTGGTTTCTTCGCCTCCTTCCAGGTCCGCCCAAGATCGGTGGAACGAAAGACGGTGGGGCCTAGATGGCCCGTGCGCGCCGCGAGCAGCAGCGTGCGGCGATCCCTCGGGTCGGCGACAGCGTGGTGAATGATGTGGCCGAGAAAGGCCGGCTCGCTCAAGGTGTAGCACTTTCGTTCGGCGTCGCCACTCAACACGAAGAGACCCTTGCGTGTACCGACCAGGACGTTGAGGCCCTGCTTCGCTACCGCGGTCTGCGCGCTCATTGCTCAAATTCCTCCTAATCGACGAGAGCCTGATACACGATCTGTTTGAGCTGTCGGCGTATCGGGTACGACGACGACGGAATGAGCTGGGCCATGAAGATGACGATCAGCTCTTCGAGTGGATCGACCCAGAAGTACGTGCTGGCAGCACCGCCCCAGGCGAAGTCGCCCACCGAATCGACGACGTTCGACTTGGCAGGATCGATGACGACGGAAAAGCCGAGACCGAATCCCACGCCGTCGTAAGGTGTTTCGCTGAACACGGGCTGCCCCATCGCGGCTAGATCTCTGTTGTCGGGCATGTGGTTCTGCGTCATGTACTCGACGGTCTTTCGCCCCAGGATGCGCGCGCCGCCGAACTCGCCCTTGCCCAGCAGCATGCGCGCGAAGTTGTGGTAGTCGTCGATGGTCGACACCATGCCGCCGCCGCCGCTCAAGAACGACGGCCGCGACAGATAGCTGCTCTTCGTCGGATCGTCCTGCAATCGGAAGGTGTCCGTGTTGGGCACGCGTTCGTAGCAGGCGGCAAAGCGCGGCGCCTGATCGGCGCGCACGCTGAAACCGGAGTCCTTCATGCCCAGCGGTTCCGTGATACGCGTGCGAACGAAATCGTCGAGGGGCTGATCCGACAGCTTCTGAACCAGATAGCCGAGCACGTCGGTGGAAACACCGTAGTTCCAGCGCGCACCTGGTGAGAACTGCAGTGGGATGTCCGCGAGTTTCGCGATCATCTGCTCGAGCGTTCCCGATGTCGCCATGCCACCGATGTCCTGCGCTCGATACATCGCATCC
>JBFKCZ010000373.1:0-3702 GCA_041620035.1 Pseudomonadales bacterium | reverse complement strand
TGGCAAGTGCTCTGAATCTCGATCTGCTGTCGCGCGCTTGCGCGGCCGTGAACTCCGACGCCGACTTCAAGAAACTCGGTACCGCCGACATGATCGCGGGCATCAAAGTCGACAATGCTGCCTTCACGGTGACGTTCGAGGCGTTCGAAGTCGCAGGCGTGGAAGCGATCGACGTGGATGAATTGCGCGATGCCGACTTCTACCTGGAACTGCCTGCGCAGGCGTGGCAACGCTATCTCGCCGGGCGCAAAGCCGGTCGCGCACCGACGCTGTCGGTGCTCGACCTGGAGACCGATGCCGGCATCCTGCGCGGTGCCGAGCCGCTCAAGACCCTCAAGTTCGAGCGTTACATCGGTACGCTGCAGGCGTTCTTCGACAAGGGCGCCGCGCTCGCTTAGCGATGCCTGTCTACGAATTCCGCTGCCGGGACTGCGCGACGATCACCACCCACGTGAGCCGCATCGCGGAGCGGCCGGAAACGGTGGTTTGCGAGCAGTGCGGTGGTGAGGCATCACGCATCATCTCGGGCAGCGCGGTGAAACTGTCGAGTTCGAGCAAGCTCGCCCGGCTCGATCCCAAGTACGACAAGATGGCCGATGCCGCGATGCGCGCTTCGTCGCATGCCGATCCGGACCGGCTGCTGAAGAAGATGAAGCCGTTCAGCAAGCCCAAGTAGGAAGGACGCTCGGCCCCGCACTTGAGTTCGATCAGTCCCGCACACCACGGTCCTGGACCGCGAGCTTCCGCAAGTACTTCAGTCGATCCGCATCCGGTGCATTCGCGATACCTTCGTCGAGTGCCGCGATCGCGTCGTCATATCGCTCGAGCCGCACCAGTGTGAGTGCGAGGGCCTCTGCGACCACCGGCTCGTCGGGGGCTCGGTCGCGCAGTGCCTCGAGGAGAGTCAGTGCGCTGGCGTCGTCCCCGAGTCGGCGATGCAGATCCGCCAGATTGAGGGGCAACGCGACCGATGTGGGCTCGACGCGCAGGCCGGCCAGGTAACTGCGCTCCGCTTGTGCGTAATCACCGACCGATGCATGGAAGTTGCCGAGATTGAGATGGCCGGATCCGCGATCGGTGTTGTAGGTCTCCGCGGCGATCAGTTGGTCGATGACTGACCGCAGCGAGGTGCGCGACTCAGCCGGCAGTCTGGCCTCGTGTGGTGCAACCAGTCTGGCGGCATCGATACGAACGTTCTTCACGGAATCGTTCAGCAGCGGCGCGGCCATCTGCAGTGTGAGTTCCCCCGGCAGGCCGTCGATGGCTTGTAGTGCACCGAAACGCACCAGTGCGTCATCATCGCGCAGCGCCTCGCGCAACGCGTCGAGCTGCGCCGAGTCGTCGAACCGACCGCGCATCGCGTTCCACGCACTCGCACGCACGATGCCCGCTTGGCTCTCATCCTGCGCCACCGCCAACAATGCGTTCACATCACCATCGGCGAACGCATCGGCAAAGTGCGGCCCGCGCTGCCGTCCTTCGGGATACCAGCGCTCGATCGCAGCGCTCAGCCGCGTCGGCGGTTCGGTCGGATGGCAAGCTGCGCAGGCGTTTGGAATTGCGTGGCGTACTGTCAGATCGGGCCGCGGAACGTGAAAGCCGTGGTCGCGGCGCGGATCGATCGCCATGTAGACGGTCTCGGGCATGTGGCAGTCGACACACGCGACTGCCTCGGGGTGGTGATGATGCGCCGGCACGGCGAACACCGTCGGTGTATGACAACGCGCGCAGAGCGCATCGCCCGTGGCCTTCAGCACGGCGCTGTGCGGTTCGTGGCAGTCGGTGCACTCGACGCCGGCGGCGTACATGCGGCTCTGCAGAAAGGAACCCCATTCGAACACTTCATCGCGGATCTGACCGTCGGGGTAGTAGAGCGGCGCCTCGATGAGCGCCGGACGGTGCGTGTCGAGCAGCGGTCGCCCGTGAACGTAGTCGTCGCTTTGTGCCGTGCGCCGCGAGTGGCATCGGCCGCACGCGTCCACCTGCCGGTACTGGTTCGGCGTGGACTGCAGCCGTGCGATGCCGCGGGACGTATCCATGGTCCACGTCGCTGGCTTGCCGAAATCGATCTCGAGTCCCGTTGCCGATTTGAGTGTGCCACTGCGCGCGTGTGCGACGTGACGCGAACCGCGGCCGTGGCAGGCTTCGCAGCCCACACCAGCCTCGCTGTAGGTGGTCGCATAGGTATCGGTTGCCGCCGAGTAGCCCTTCTTCAGATTCGTAGCGTGGCATTCGGCGCACTGCCCATTCCAGTTCTGCAGCCGTCCGGTCCAGTGCAACGGGTCTGTCGGAGCGATCGCTTCGTCGCCGTGTATCGAGAACCAGCGTTGCGAATCCACATCCCACGCCACTGTCGGAATCTGGCCCCGGCCGCCGGGGTACTCGAGCACGTACTGCTCGAGTGGTGCGGTGCCGATGACGGACATCACGGGGAACGTCCGGTAGACGCCGTCGCGATCGGCGGCTTCCACAACGAACCGGCCCGCGCTGCGAAGAAACCGCGTTTGCGTGCCCTCGGCCGCGACGCTCACATCGCCGAAATCGCCACCAACGGTTGCCTCGGTGGCGGGGCGCATCGCGAGTGCGTGGTGGGAAGACTGCCATGCGCGGAACTGCTCGGCATGGCAGTCGGCACAGGCCTGGCTGCCAATGAACCGCGACGGCGCCGACGCAGCGTCGCGCTCGCGTTGCGGTGCATCGCCGCACCCGCCCAACACCAGCAGCGCTGCGACGGCCGCTAGCCTCAGGCCTCCAACGAGACGTCCTGGGCGCTGTGCACCAGGATGATGTCGGGCACCAGTTTCGAGAGCTTCTGGGTCCATGCGAAGAACTCTGCCTCCTCCTCCTTCGACGGTGGGTCGAAGGGTACGAACAACGCGGCACTGTTGCCCGTCCGTTCCGCCAGTGTGCGGTACAGGTCGTCGCCGCCGAACACGTGCACGGTCGCGTCGAGGCGCGCGAGCGTCAGCATCTCACCGAGTTCCCTGCGCATGTTGTCGGCGTCGCCCTTGGGCGGCAGCACTGCGAGAATACGGAACGAACGGGTGCGCCATTCCGGATTCTTCTTCAGGAGGTGTGCCAGCAGCACGGCCAGTTCCCCGTGACCATGACCCCGCCAGAGCACATCGATGCTGCCGGCCGGAGGCTCCCAGCGTTCGCCCTCTTCCTCACAGTCGACGATCACGATACTGCGTGCGAACTTCTGCGCGATGCGCAGGCTCTCGGCGAAGTCCTCGAACCGCTCCTCGTTGCGTGGCATTCCCAGCAGAACGGTGTTCGGGCGCATGCCGCCGATGCCGTGCGACTGCAGCAGCGAATCGAGGCCCGCGGACAGCGACGGGTCCACGACGACGACCGGGAAGGCCGAGAGTCCCTCTTCCGCGATGAACGTGCGTAATCGACGCTCGGCCTGTCGCCGCCGCTCGACCCGCTTGTCGGTCTCGTCGCTGAAGATGTGAGCGAGCGTCAGGATGCCGTGCCCCGCGGCCAGCCAGTAGGCGTACTCGGCGAGATGAAATCGACTCCAGGCGCCACCGGAGAGTGCCAGAATCGCGGGCCGCCAGTTTTTCGGGTGGAAGTATTCGCGTTCGAGCTTCAGCAGCGCGCGCCGCGCACGTTCGAATGCAACACCACTGCCCACGTCGCCCCAGCGCGCGATGATTTCTTTGCGGCTGATGAGCCAGTACAGGCCGCCCATCAGGG
>JBFKCZ010000372.1:0-3702 GCA_041620035.1 Pseudomonadales bacterium | reverse complement strand
GCTCAAGCAGATCCCGGGCCTGTACACGGCGTTCTTTTCGGTACTCGATCCGCATCAGGACATCACGCCGCACTGGGGTTACTACAAGGGGTTTCTCCGCTACCACCTCGGTGTGCTCATACCGGAGAACAACGCCAACAAGAAGTGCTGGATTCGCGTCAACGACGACTCGAACGACAACGCCATGCGGGACAAGGATCTCGTCGCCAACGGCGAGGTTTACTACTGGAAGAACGGCGAAGGCATCATCTTCGACGACAACTATCTGCATGCGGCCGCGAACGAGTCGGATGAGGTGCGCGTCATCCTGTGGCTCGACATGCGCCGCACCATGCCGTTCTACGTCCAGTGGTTCAACCGCCTGTGCCTGTGGCTCGTGTACAACGATGCGTCGGTGGAGAAGATTCGGCGCGGCGCGTTGATCAGCTAGTCAGTAGCTGTTGTGGGAGCGCCCTTGGGCGCGAACGGACGTAAGAAAATCATTGGCTTGTTCGCGGGCAAGTCGCTCGGCTGCTTGCGGGCGAGCTCCCGCTCCCACGACGTTCAGAACGGCACGCCAACGCCTTTGCACAGGAACGTCATCAGCGGGCTCGCGCTTTCGAACCTGCGTGCGACCTCCTTTACGAACGTTGCCGATTGGATGGCGCCGTCGGACAGCGCGCAGCTGGCGATATAGTCCTTGCGCATCAGATCTTCGACGTGGGGGTGCGCCTTGGGGTAACCGCGCGGCACCCGCATGAGGGAGTCTCCCGCGAGTTCGAAGTGGCGACGGAAGGAAGAGGCATCCCGGGCCCGTTTCCACTCCAGGGGCTTCTTGACGATGAGGTCGCGGATGCCGGCCAGCGCGGCTCGTTCCGGGCGCCACAGCCCGGCGGCGATGAACACATCGCCGGGTTCGATGTGCAGGTAGTAGCCGGGTGCATGGACATCTTTGCCCAGACTGTGCCGGAACTGGATGCCGAGGTTCGTCTTGTAGGGTGACTTGTCCCGCGAGAAACGCGTGTCGCGATAGACGCGCATCACGGAGCCGCCGATCTTCTTCGGGATCGCCTCGAACTCGGGCGCGAATCGTGCGAGCTGCGGATTGATCGCCGTGATGAACTGCAGTGCGGGTTCCATGACGTCGGACTCGTAGCGGTCCTTGTGGTCGGCGAACCAGTCGCGGTCGTTGTTTCTGGCGAGCTGTGTCATGAACGCAAGCGTGTGCTTGAAGCCGATGAACCCGTTCGCCATGGCGAGTCCCGAGAATTGACCGCGGGATCTTAGCGGACAGCGGATTAGAATCAATGTTCTTCAACCGCGGAGGTGCGCCGGTGATCGTCGACTGTGACTCGCACGTGATGGAGCCTGCGGACCTCTGGCAGACTTACCTGGAACCCGAGTTTCGCGATCGCGCCATCCGCATCGAACGCCGGGATGGCGTCGAACACCTGCTGATCGGCGAGCAGGTCGTGCTGTCGGCACGCCTTGCGGGTTTGGGTGGCGCGCATCTCGACCGGGCGCGATTGTTCGCCGGCGAGTTCAGCTACCAGGATGGATGCCCGCCGGCGAGCTTCGACCCTGCGGCGCGCGCGCGGTTGCTCGACGAGTGGGGAGTCGATGTCGCCGTGCTGTTTCCGACCATCGGCATCCTGCCGTTTCCCGTCGACGATCCGGTGCTCGCCAGTGCCTATTGCCGTGCCTACAACACCTGGCAGATGGAGTTTGCGCAGTCGATCCACACCCGAGTGGCACCGATCGCGGTGGTCAACTGGGCCGACATCGACACGGCCGAGCGCGAGTTCGACCGCTGTCTCGACGCCGGGTTTCGGGGGCTGTTCGTGCCACCGGAGGTCATTGCCGGTGAACGCCCGGGCTCGACGCGCTTCGATGGCCTGTGGCGGCGCTGCGAAGCGGCGGATCTACCGGCGTGTCTGCACGTGATCGTGCGTTTTGGCGGCGCGGCGGTGCCGTTCGCCGCGTGGCAGGCGACGGCGCCGGGCCCTGTCTTTTCTTTCGGCCTCGGGGCAACGGGCCAGCTCATACCCGCGCTCACCTCGTTGATCGTCGATGGTGTCTTCGATCGTTTTCCGAGGCTCAAGGTCGTGAGCGTCGAGGCGGGATGCGGCTACGCGGCCTACCTCATGGACCGATTGGATGCGAAGCACCGGTTTTTCGGCTCGCTGACCAGCCTGGCCGAGCGACCGAGCGACTATGTGCGGCGCAATTGTTTTTTCGTCGCAGAGCCCGAGGAGCGCAGCATCGATGCGATGCTGACCCTCGTCGGTGAAGATCGAATTCTGTGGGGCAGCGACTACCCGCACATCGATTCCACCCTCGAAGCGCCGACTCTGATCCGCGCGTCGGTTGCCAGCCTCTCGCGAGCGCGCCGCGATGCGGTGCTGGGCGGTAATGCGGCGAGGGTCTTCGGTCTCGGGCTCGACTAGGTCGCGTACAATTCGGCGCGGGTGGTTCAGTCGAGCGCCCGCCATGGAATGCGATTTCACATCCAACGCGTGGGTGACCGATCTGGCGTGGGCCGTGATCGCCGCTGTGGCCCTGGCGACCACCGGTTGTGCGGCGCAGGATTCCACCGTACGCGAGGGAGCGGATCCGCAGGCGCGCAGGCCGCCGGTTGTACTCGACGTGGCCGAAGCGGTCGTCGCGTCGGTGGCCGCATTCGATCCGCAGTCTCTGCGCGTTTGTGCCACCCCGACGGGAGATCGGATCGCGTTCGCGCAGCGACGCGCGGCAGGCTGGTTCGTCGTGCTCGATGGGGTTGGCAGCGGGCCTTACGATCAGATCTCGCCGGACCTCGACTACTCGCAACCGCAGTTCGCGCTCATGCCGGGGTTCAACCGCGATTGCTCGCGATTCGCTCATCTCGGCCGGCGGGGTGATCAGTGGCACATCGTGGTCGATGGCGTGCCGAGTGCCGGGTATCGGCAGATCGTCGCGGCCGGCGACAAAGGGTACGCGGGTTACGCACAGTTCGAGCCGATCGGGAATCGGCTCGCGTACACGGCGATGCTCGATGACGGCGCGTGGCGCGTGTTTGTCGATGGTGTCGATCAGGGTACTTATCGGCCACCGGCACCTGCCACTCGCACCAGTCCTCCCCAACCAGGTGACGAGCCGGTGTTCACGAAGGGCTCGGAGTCGATCGGTCTCGCGCAGGGTGGCGAGCGGCCGATTCAGATCGTGCAGCGCGACAATCAGCGCTATGTGGTCGTCGATGGTGTGGCCCTCAAGAAGTATCGCAGCAAGGGCGGCGGTGATCGGTTGCTCGATGCCGCTGGGCATGTCCTCGGCGCCGCCAGTCTGTTCGCCCAAGGATCGCTCTACGAGCCTGGAATGGGAGATGGGCCGCTGCCGCCCGTCGTGCAGGATGCCGCGGGGCGGGTCGGCTATCGGGTCGCGATTGGACGCAAGTGGTTGTACGTGGTCGACGAGGTCGAGTACGGACCGTACGACCGCATCGACGCGGCATTCTCCAGCCACCCTTACGCCAACGTCGTCTTGGGTCCGGAGGGGCGCCACTTCGCCTTTCTCGCTCGTCGAGGCGACCGCTACATCGTCGTGGTCGATGGTCGTGAAGGCCCAGCCTTCGAGCGATTCCGCTTCAGAAGACCGGGTGTCTGGATTCGCGAGCCCCTGCTGCTGCCCCTGCGGTTCAGCGATCACGACCGACTGCACACCTATGCCATCCGTGGAGGGCGTCTG
>JBFKCZ010000371.1:0-3704 GCA_041620035.1 Pseudomonadales bacterium | reverse complement strand
CGCCGAGGGAAGTCTCGATCTGCAGGGATTCCTCGGACTGAACGACAAAGTGAAACCCGGGTTCAAGCACATCCATCTGAAGGCCCACATCGATTCGCCAAACTCGGCCGAAGAAGTGCTCGCCCTGTTCCGGTATGCCCAAGGGCGTTCTCCGATCTGCAGCACCGTGCGGCACAACCCGAAAGTGTCCTGGGAATTCGATGTCGACGCAACCGACAGTGGACCCGATACGGCCGAAGACCGGCATGGCGTGAACTACACCAACCTGGCCGCGACCGTCGAGGCGGTGAAGGAAACACCGGTCTTGGGCAAGTGCACGTTCTATACCTCCACCGAGTGGCTCGGTGGCGCCAAGATCAAATCGTCGCATCCCGGTTTCGACCAGGCCGAAGGCGCTCTGCTCACGCATCACACCGAAGCAAGCCCGGGCTACACTGGCGACGAACCTTCCGTGCTGCTGGGTGCAGATGCAGGCCCCTCGCCCGCGGAGACGATGCTGCATGCGATGGCAAACTGCCTCTCCGTCACCACGTCGTATCACTCGGCTGCTCGCGGTGTTCCGCTCGATGGCCTGAAAATCGACTTCGATGGCGACATGGATCTGCAAGGGTTCGCGGACATCGACGACAACGTGTCGCCCGCCTACAAGACCATCAGAGCAAAGGTGCAGATCAAGGCGGGCGGCAAGAAGAAGGAGGTCACTGAACTCCTGAAGTTCGCAACTTCGCACTCACCGATGTGTGACAGCGTGGGCCGACCGGTCGACGTCACGTTCTCGCTGATACACAACGGCGTTGCCGTGGCCTGAGCAACTGTAATGAGCCGCGGTATCGAATGGATTCTTCCAGACGACCGCACGCGGCCAGCAGCAGAAGCAGCACGAACAGGGGCTCGATCGCGCCGCTGCCACCGCCTCCATCCGCTGCAGGCGGTGGTGGCGTCCCTGTCCATGCGAATGAATGTCTAACTTATTGATTTACAAAAAAAAGGCCCGGGTATTTCACCGGGCCAAGTCCATTTAGGAGTCACACATACCGGGATGATCGTTCCGGGGGAGTGGACTGATCATCCCAATCGCCGTCGGGTCATTGGGGGAGGGGAGACATGACGGCGACAGTGGAAGTAAAGCCGAAATTCGAAGGCGCGCCAGTGAACTGGTTCCGGTTTCTCGCATTGCGGGTCATGGGGGGCGGTTTGCAGTAGCATTGGGCCCGCTCGAGAGCCGAAAAGAGGGCGTTCTGCCCCGGAACCCATGATCGTTGATGCGCTAGGCCGTCGATTTCGCAACCTGCGGGTGAGTCTCACTGCCGCCTGTAACTATGCGTGCACCTATTGTGTGGCCGACGGCAAGCGACTCGTCGCGGCTGAGGACGAGCTGTCTGGCGACCAATTGAGTCGTGCCGTGCGGCTCCTGGTGGCTGCAACCGGGCTCGACAAGCTCCGCATCACGGGCGGTGAGCCGCTCGTGTCGGTCAAGTTCGATGACTTCGTGCGCGAGGTGATGCGCCTCGGGCTCAAGGACGTGTCGCTGACGACCAACGGGCAGTTACTCGAGCGCAAGCTGCCTGTGCTCGTCGGTGCGGGCGTCAAGCGCATCAACGTCAGTCTCGACACACTGAATCCGCTGGCTTTTCGTGCGTTGGCGCGCGGCGGCGACCTGCCGACGGTCCTGCGCGGCATCGAGGCGACCCTCGAGGCGGGCATACGCATCAAGATCAACATGGTGCCGATGCGTTACGCGAATCTCGATCAGATCCTGCCCATGCTCGAGTTTTGCCTGGATCGCGGCATCGAGTTGCGACTCATCGAACTGATGAACATGGGCCATCTGAAGACGAGTGCGGAATATGGCAGGCAATTCGTGGGTCGCGACGAACTGCTAGCCGAGATCGGAACGCGGTACGAGTACGTGCGTACCGATGCCCCTTTCGACTCCACCGCGATTCGGTTCGACGTCGTCGGGCGGGGGACGTTTGGCATCATTGCCAACGAGTCCGAACCCTTCTGCAATTCGTGCACGCGCTTGCGGCTGTCGTCCAATGGCTATCTGTACGGATGCCTGTCGAGCGCCCATCGGCATTCGCTCAAGGACATCCTCGAGCTGCCCGATCACCTCGCCCTGGCACAACTTCAGACCCGCCTGCTGGCCGCACTCGGCGACAAGCAACGGCAGTCGTTCCAGGGCGAAGTCACGGTGATGAAATTCATCGGCGGCTGATCCAGCGGCATCCGATCGGCTTTCTATACTTCATGGGTGCAAAGCTCTGGATGTCGGTTCATGCGACGCCTGCCGTTCCTGGTTCTTCTCTGTTTGTCGCAGGGGTGTAACTACGCTCCCATCGCGAATGGTCTGACCACCGGGCTCGCGCTGACCGGTCAAGCCCCGCACTACGAGGCGCATCGATCGACACGCTGGACCATAGCGGATCCGAGTTCCGTCATTCTCACGGGTGACTACGATCCGGCCACAGCGGCGGACCAGCGCTTCCTGGCGGCTGCGCACGACGGATTGCGGCGGATTTTTCCCCAGACTTCCCTGCAACCAGCGCCTTTGAATGTGAATGCTGCGAGCATGGCCGCCGCCGTCGCAGACGAACCCGCGGAACTGCGCGTCCACGTCGTCGTACCTCGCTATGCCGACAATCTGCCGCTGCCCGGTGCGGCATCGGCCTTCGATGTCGAGGTCGCGTTGCTCGACGGGCGTACCGGCCGGCTGATCGAACGCGCGCGATTGAGATTGGCGCCGGCGTGGTGGCAAGCGAACGTTGGCCATCGATCGATCGCCGACCTGTTCGAAAACTACGCTGCACAGCTCATCGCAGTTCAGTAGAATCGGCGGCCCTCTCGGCTACGGATCCCCGCATGGCGAAGTTGTGCGTCACCGAACTGCTTGGTGACGGAATCGGACCCGAACTGGAAAAGTCGGTCGCCATGGTGGCGCAGGCGCTTCCGATCGAGATCGACTTCGAGAAGGTCGACTGGTCGCTTCAGACGCGGGAAGCACAGGGCGTATCGGTGCTCGAGAAGGGTATCGAGTCGCTGAAGCGGACCAGGGTGGCGCTCAAGTATCCCACCGTGACGAGTGCGGTGAGTCCGAATGCGATTCTGCGCCGCCAGTGTGACTTCAGCGTCATCTACCGGCCGGCCATTTCCATCCCCGGCATTTCGAGCAACTTCAAGGAGAACGTGAATCTCCACATCGTCCGCGTTGCGACCGGCGGCACGTACGAAGATCCAGGCCAGTTGATCGGACACCACGCGGCAGTGTCGTTGCGCCTCGTGGAACGGGATCCCTGTGAACATGCAGCCGCCTTCGCATTCGAGCTTGCACGACGCAATGGGTGGAGCGTGACGAGCGCGTCGAAGCACACGATTCAGAAGGTGACCGACGGTCTGTTTGAATCGGTTGTCGACGAGGTGCACGATCGATACCCGTTCGTGGCCCACAATCGTGAGCTGTTCGATGCGCTGCTCGCGAAGATCATCATCTCGCCACAGGATTACCAGGTGGTGCTGGTGCTCAACGAGTACGGCGACTTTCTGTCCGACATGGCATCGGGTCTCGTCGGCAGCCTGGGCACGGGCGCCAGCGGCAACTACAGCTTCACGCCCGACGGCGAGGTCGACGTGGCGATGTTCGACCCGGCCGGCGGGACCGCGCCCGACATCGCCGGACAGGACCGCTGCAATCCCGCCGCGGTTCT
>JBFKCZ010000370.1:0-3705 GCA_041620035.1 Pseudomonadales bacterium | reverse complement strand
GACTCTTGCGACACCCTCCCACGGTCGCGAACGTCGCAAGCGCGGCTCGCCCCTATCCCAACGCATACTCCACTGCGGCCTGTGCGTGCAGCGCGGTGGTGTCGAGCAGCGGCAGCGGCGACTTTGGCTGCAGCAGACCGAGTTCGGTACAGCCCAGCACCACCGCGTCTGCCCCGGCGAACGCGAGCGACGCGATCACCTTCTGAACCGCCGTGCGCGAGGCATCGAGCACGCGGCCATGACACAGCTCGTCGTAGATGATCCGGTGCACCGACTCGCGCTCGCTTGCCTCCGGCACGATCACCTCGATGCCCGCGCTTTCGAGCTTCTTCCGGCAGAAGTCGTCTTCCATCGTGAAGCGCGTACCGAGCAGCCCAACCCGCCGCCGGTCGGCGGCCTTGCACGCGGCTATGGTCGGAGTGGTGATCGGCAGCAACGGGATGCTCACGGCGGCCTCGATGTCGCCCGCCACCTTGTGCATCGTGTTGGTGCACAGCACGATGAACTCGGCGCCAGCGCCTTCCAGCTGTCGCGCGATGCGGCCCAGTAATTCACCCGCCGCCTGCCAGTCGCCCGTTGCCTGAAGGGCTTCGATGGGTGCGAAGTCGACGCTCGCGAGCAGCAGCTGTGCGCTGTGCTGGCCGCCCAAGCGTTCGGAGACCCCTTCGTTCATGAGGCGGTAATAGGTGAGCGTCGATTGCCAGCTCATGCCGCCGATGAGACCCGCAGTCTTCATCCGGCGATCAATAGCGGCCGCCGAGCTTGCTGTGATCCCAGCTCACGTAACGTTCGGGATGGAACTTGAGTAACACGCGCTTGCTCGCGGTCTGCGAAACCGCCGCAGTGAGCGCCTTGCGCTGCACCTCATCCAGTGTCCGCCCGCGGGAATTGATGCCGACGAGCGTGCTCACCACGGCGTCCAACTCGTCGATGATCTCGCAGCGCGCATAGATGACCACGCCCTTCAGCTCCGCGTATTCGACGCCGCTTTCCACGAGGAGCGTTGCCTTCGCGTCGCGCTGGTAATTCAGCACCTTCTGGCTCTTCCGGAAGGTCGTGCAGTACACGGCGCCAGCAGCATCGAGGTGGAACCACATTGGCATGGGATGGGGAAAACCGCCGACACCGTTCGAGACGATGATCAAGGTCTTCCGGCTCTCCATGAAGTCGCGGATTTCCTCCGCACTCAGTTCGATGTTGTTGCGACGTGATGGCATGCTGTGTCCTCCTCGATCAATCGTTGTTGTTGCGCTGTGGCTTGGAGTGGCGCCACTCGGCTAGGAGCGTACGCAATGCCGCCACGAATGCGAGCGGCTGATCCAGAAAAAGATGATGCTGCGCATCGGGAATCGCCACGAATGGCACCGACTCGTCCAGCACCTTGAACATGTAGTCGGCGATCTCCTGGGTGAACAGGTAGCTCTGTTCGCCGTAGATCACACCGACCCGGCACGACAACCGGGCCAGATCGTCCGCAACCAGGTTGAACGTGAATTTCCGGAACAGCCCGTCATCGAATTTCCACGTCCAGCCGCCCTCGGTTTCGACCAGCGAATGGCGGCCGATGTAGTCCATGATGAACTGGTTCGCACAGTCCTGCGGCGGCATCAGCCGGAAACGCGCGAGCGCCGAGTCGAAGTCGGGATAAACGCGCTTCGGCCGAACCGGTGATTTGCGCGGATCGCGTTCCCATTCGAAGTCGGGGGGACGCACCGCCGAGTCCACCAGCACCACGCCGGCCAATCGGTCGCGGTACAGCAGGCCCGTCTTCAGCGTGACGAAGCCGCCGAAGCTGTGGCCAACGACCACGGATTGGGCATCGAATCCCGCATCGTCCATGACCGCCACGACTTCCGCCGCGAAACCCTCGGGTGAGTAGGCCTCGCGTGAGTCGGAGTCGCCCATACCCGAGAGGTCGAGCGCCACCACACGGTTGTGATCGAGCAGAAAGGGGGCGATGAAGGTCCACCAGTGCGCGTGCGCGCCGTTGCCGTGCACCAGGACGATGCCGGGTTTGTCGGCGTCGAGGTTCCAGCCCAGGTAATGGATGCGCGCGCCCGCGACCTCGACGAACCGGGACGCAAAGGGCACCGCGAGCGCCCGGTCGAACCAGGCCGGAGAGCGAGTGGACGTCAAGGAAGATCCCGTGAGCGAAGCAAGGTGCCGATTCTCCATGGCCTCGTGCGATGCGTCCAGAAACCCCTCTACAATGCTGGATTCAACTGTCGGAACCTCACCGGATGGAGCAGGCCCTCCAGGATCTGATCGCATTGCTCGATCTCGAAGAGGTCGACAGCAATCACTACCGCGGCATCGGCGGCGACGAAGGCTGGCAGAGAGTCTATGGAGGGCAGGTGCTCGGTCAGGCACTGGTTGCCGCATCGCGCACGGTGGATCCGGACCGGCACGCGCATTCCCTGCACGGCTACTTCCTGAGGCCAGGCGACACCCGTGCACCGATCCTCTACGTCGTCGATCGCATTCGCGACGGCGGCAGCTTCACCACACGCCGCGTCGTCGCCGTACAGCACGGCAAGGCCATCTTCAACATGGCCATCTCGTTCCAGATACTCGAGGAAGGGCTCTCGCATCAGTTCGACATGCCCAGCGTCCCGCCACCGGAGGACCTGGAAGACGAAGTCGCGCTGCGCAAGAAGGCCGCGACAAAGATGCCGGCCGAGTTCCAGGCCATGTTCACGCGCGAACGGCCAATCGAAATGCGGCCGATCGACCCCTACGACTTCTTCGAGCCGAAGCCGCGACCGCCTCTGCAGCGGTGCTGGATGCGCGCACGCGACGCGCTGCCCGACGACCCCCGGTTGCATCAGTGCGTGCTGGCTTATCTCTCCGACTGGACACTGCTCGACACCGCAACGCTCCCCCACGCGATTTCGTGGACGCAACCGAATCTGCAGAGCGCGAGCCTCGATCACGCCATGTGGTTCCACCGCCCGTTCCGCGCCGATGAATGGCTGCTGTTCGTGCAGGACAGCCCGAGCGCATCCGGCGCCCGCGGCTTCAACCGCGGGCTCGTTTACCGACGCGACGGCGCGCTGGTGGCGAGCGTTGCTCAGGAAGGTCTCATCCGGCTGCGGTGAGCGAGCCTCCCGTTTTCGCTGAAAAGCGCCCGAATCGCTTCATGCCGCGCTCCAAACGTTGTACAACGCCGGGGACGGTCCGGATAATAGCCCGCTTTGCCCGCTCTGGAGTCACTGTGCCCGAAATCGCGGAAATCGCCGCCAGCGTCGAGTCGATCAAGCGCAACCTGGAGGTGCATCGCTACATCTGCAGCAACCAGATCGCCACTGCGGTCTATCTCGCCTACCACCTGCGCAAACCGGTTCTGATCGAGGGCCCGCCCGGCGTCGGCAAGACGGAGCTCGCCAAGACCACCGCACAGATGCTCGATCTGCCCCTCATTCGATTGCAGTGCTACGAGGGCCTCGACGAGGCCAAGGCGTTGTACGAATGGAAGTACGGCAAGCAACTGCTGTACACACAGGTACTCAAGGAAGCGCTCGACGAAGTGCTGCAAGGCGCCAAGGGATTCGCCCAGTCGGTCAGCCGGCTCCACGAGTTCGGCGACATCTTCTTCTCCGAGGAGTTTCTCGAACCGCGACCGCTGCTGAAGGCCCTCCGGGAAGAGAACGGCTGTGTGCTGCTGCTCGACGAGGTCGACAAGTCGGACCACGAATTCGAGTCGCT
>JBFKCZ010000369.1:0-3734 GCA_041620035.1 Pseudomonadales bacterium | reverse complement strand
GCGTTTTCCTTGATGGCCTCGGCGAGAACGGCATTGATGAGGCGGATGATTGGGGCATCGTCCTCCTGATCCAGCAGGTCCTCGGTCTCGGGCACCGACTCGGCCAGGCTCGCGAGGTCGAGTTCATCGCCCATGTCTTCGACCATCTGCCGCGCCTGGGAAGAGTCGCGCGCGTAAGCAGCTCCGACCACGGATTCGAACTCTTCGTCATTGACGTGACGTAACGCCATCGGTGCAGCCGCAAAGCGGCGCACCTCGGCCAGCACCGTGAGATTCGGTGAGGTGCGGTAGACCACGTCCAGGCGACCGTCGTTGAGCGGTCCGGCGATCGCTATGCCGAACCGGCGGGCGAATGCGAAGGGCAACAAGCGGATGCGACCGTCGGCGTCCTGCGTCGGTGCCAGCTCACTCATCGTTCCAACCCTGGGTCGATTGACCTCGGAATCATATCAGCGCCTCCCATGGGCTCCTATGACGCAGCACACGGCGCGCGCACACGCGGAAAAGACGGTGCTATGATCGCGCCGCGCCACTATCACACGCCGGGTGTTCGTGACGAGACCCAACAGCCAGTTCCTGGCCGATCTGTTTCATGAACAGTCGGTACCGCTCATGCGGTACCTCACTGCGCGGTTTCGCGACCCGGACGACGCCGCCGAAGTCGCCCAAGAGGCCTGGCTGCGCATTCACCGGCTCGACGACCCTTCCCTTCTGACCAATCCAAAGGCGTTTCTGTTCCAAACCGCTTCGAACATCGCCATCGACCGAGCCCGGCGCAGCGGCATCGAGCGGCGTATCACGGAACGACGGCCAGATCAGGACGACGATGCGCACCCATCGGCGGAGCGCGCGGTCGCTGCGTCCGAATCCCTGGCTTTGATCGAACGTGCATTGGACGAACTGCCCGGCAACTGCCGGCAGGCTTTCATCATGCACCGCGGACGTGACATGTCCTATCCGGAGATCGCCGAGGCGCTCGGTGTATCCACCAGCATGGTGGAGAAGTACATCATTCGCGCGCTCAAACACCTTCGCGACAGGCTGAGCGTCTGACGCGACCAGTGGCAGGAATGTCGGATGACCGTTGAGGTCATCTGCGGCAGGATCGTCTCATAGCTTGGAGGGTCGACACGGCTGGCGCCGTGGCGAACCCGAGCTTTGGCACATACGCGGCGAAACCAGTGCTCGACAACGAATCGAAAGAACTGCAGCGACTCTCCGAACGACGCCAGGTCGAGGATGCCGCCATCGTCTGGTTCGCACGTCTGGCGGCTCACGATGCGACATCGCTCGACCGCGCGGGGTTCGAGTCGTGGCTTGCGGACCGGCCGGCGCATCGGGAAGCCTTCGGGCGCGTGACCCGGCTCTGGGAGCAGGTCGGCGATGTGACCGCCGCACGATCCCCCGGGTTGCCGAGTCGTCCAGCGAACCGGTTGCGGGCGGGCCGGCTCATTCCGATGGCGATGGCTGCCACGGTGATGATGGCCATCGTGGGCTGGTTGTTCATGACATCACCAACCTCGATTGGCACCGGCATCGGTGAACAACGTGTGGTTGCGCTTGGCGATGGCAGCCGGATCGAACTCAACACGCGCACGCGCATCGAGTTGGCCCACCGCGCTACGCAACGCGACGTGACGCTCCTCGAGGGCGAGGCGTTCTTCGAGGTTGCGACGGACCCCCTCCGGCCATTCACGGTGAAGACGCCCCACGGCCTCATTACGGTACTGGGCACCGCATTCAACGTTCGAGTAACTCCTCGCGACAGCGTCGTTTCGGTCGCCCACGGTCGCGTGCGGGCCGCGAATGATTCCGACGCCCGACTGCTCGAGGCCGGCCAGGCCGCTAGCGTGGGCGCTGTTGTTGCGCCGCTGGCGTTCGATCCCGCACGACTCTCGGGTTGGCGGGCGGGTCGTCTCGATTATGTCGATGTCCCACTCGCAGATCTCATCGAAGATCTCAATCGCTACGTCCCCGTCAGGATGGCATTGGCGGCCGGGTCGGCGGGCACTGCGCTGGGCCAGCGACGGATCTCGGCGTCGTTGCGACTCGAGGATCAGGCGGACATGCTGCGAGCGCTGACCGAAATACTGCCGGTGCGGTTCAGACAGGTCAGCGCAGACCTGATCATTCTGCAGTCATCCGGCTGAGCTCTCGCGCCAGGCCGCTTTCGCGCTCTGGCCTTCCGTTGGCGGAACGCTTTGCGATCGAAATGACGGTCGATTAGCATCCGCTGCATCGCCGACAGACAGTGCGTACGTCTTCGTGCCGAGCGGACACCATCCAGCGACCCTCGCGCTACGGGTTGGTTTCCTGGGTATTCTGCTGGCTGCTGGTGCCGTTCGCGCAGACGTCGATTCCCCCGCAGACGTCGACATTCCCCCCGGTGCCGTGGCCGATGCCCTGCTCGACCTCGCCGCCCAGACCGGAATCTCGATCGTGTTTGTGCGCTCCGAAACCTTCGAGGCGCGAAGCACCGGCGCACGCGGCAGGCTGAGCGCCCGCCAGGCCTTGCCGCTGCTTCTGGGGCGCACCTGCCTGCACTACGTCGCAATCACGCCAACGCTGATCGCGATGCGGGAAGGTTGCCGCGGGATCTCCGAACCGGCGCGCGCGACTTCAGCGGCCCCAGTCGCCCTGACTGAAGTACTTCCACCGGGCGTAGAGGAGGTCATCGTTCGAGAGCCGTATGTGACCGGCTCGCGAATCCGACTGCCCAGCGCGGACACACTCACACACGTCGACATCCTCGATCGCACCGATATCGAGTTGGCGGGCAACCAGGACATTGGCGCGTTGCTGCGGACACTGCCCGCGGTCGCCGGCAACGCGACCAGTACGCTCGTGACCAATGGCGGCGACGGCACGGCCAACATCACGCTGCGCGGGCTGCCCGCCAGCAACACGCTGGTGCTGCTGAACGGCCGGCGCGCCAACCCCGACCCCTGGGGCGGGCGATCGGTCGACCTCAACTCGATCCCCCTGGGGGTCGTCGATCGCATCGAAGTGCTGAAGGAGGGCGCGTCCGCGCTCTATGGTTCGGACGCCATCGCAGGTGTGGTCAACATCGTGACCCGCAACGAGCTGCGCGGCCTCGACGTATCCGGCTACTACGGCCGGAGCAGCCGCGACGACCTGGCGACGAGGAACACGAATCTGACCTATGGCGGCGACGTCGCGAATCTGAGCATCACCCTGGGCGCCTCCTACTACGATCAGCAACCGATCTTCTCACGCGATCGTAGCCGGTCGGCATCCTCGGACGACCGCCTGCTGGGCGGCAGCAACAAGCGCAGCAGTGCGACGTCTCCGGCGCGAGTCACCGTCAACGGAGTCCCGCTGACGCTTTCGGACACCTCCCTCGATGGGTCGGATCCGAGCCACTTCCGGCCGGCGACCGCAGCCGACCTGTTCGAGTACCGGGACTTCACCGTCGCGGTCGTCCCTTCGGAGCGCTACAGCCTGTTCGCCGACCTCCGTCACCCGGCGCCATACGGCGAGGGCTACGCGGAGTTGCTCTACACCGACACGCAGGCCCACAACACGCTGGCGCCGGCCCCGCTGTTCACCGCCTTCGAGATGCTCGACCTGACCGTTGCCGCGGATGCCGCATTCAATCCATTCGATGTGCCGGTCCGGGACGTGCGCCGGCGTTTCACGGAGTCGGGTGCCCGTGACATCGTCAACGAGACGAAGACGATACGCGCTGTCGTTGGATGGAACGGCGGCGTAGG
>JBFKCZ010000368.1:0-3741 GCA_041620035.1 Pseudomonadales bacterium | reverse complement strand
GCCGCCGCCCGCCTCGATCACGCCGACCAGACTTTCCATGTAGGCGTGGCTGTCGATGATGCCGGTCGATTCCGAGAGGATCGCGCCCACGCATTCCACTTCCGGCTCCAGCTTGCGTACCTGTGCGGCACTGAGCCAGCGCAGCGGCGCCAGTCCATTCGCCTTGGCCGCACGCTGATAACCCCTCAGGGTATCGAGCTGCGCGGCCGATGTTGCAACGATGATCTTGCCGCACCGCTGGTGGGGAACTCGATGACTCTCGCAGTACTCGTATAGCGCTTCCTTGCCGGCTACGCACAACTGCGCCTTGAGGCTTCCCTTCGGATAGTAGATGCCCGCGTGAATGACCTCCGAGTTGCGGCTCGACGTCTCCGTGCCGATCTGCCTGTGCTGTTCGATCACCACCACCTCACGGCCCCGCCGAACCAGCTCCGCGGCGCACGCGAGTCCCACCGCACCGGCGCCGACCACCACGCATTCGACCCGATCAACCATTGCGGAACTCTGTCTCGAGCGCTTTCCGCAGGCGAGCGGCGCGCGTGCCGAGGCCGCGGTCGAGCCACGCTTGTGCAGAGCGACGCACCTCGCGGTCGAAATCGCCGCGCTGTTTTGCAGAACAGGTCAGGTCATCCATGCTGGCCTTGAACGGGATGCCGACCGCATGCGTGAAGAGACACTCGAGCCCTTGGTTGGTGACCTCCGCATCGAGGAACATCTGCTGCTCCCTGGGCGTCCGCGGCGGCGGCATGTACCGGTAACCGTAGTCGACGAGACGGCGGCGTCCGGTCGCGGCGATGCACCAGTGCGCCGCTTCGTGCAGCGCGCTCGCGGGATAGTCGCGATTGAAGATCACCTGGGCGCAGTTCACGTCGTCGCCAGGCAGGTAGAGGGGCTCATCGCCGCCGCCTCGCATGACGGTGCGATGGCTGCGCGCGAAGCAGCCGTTGAAGACCGCAACGATCCGCGACGCGATCGGATCAGCCATCGCTGCAGGGAACCGAAGCGAGCCACGCAACGTAACGTTCGCTCAGATACGGCCGACCAGCGAGCAGGTGCGCGAGATAGTCACGGCTGGGTCTGAGACCGGGCCGGAGCACGGCTGCGTTGGCATAGTAGGTCCATGCAACGACGTGCGCCTCACCGACACGCACCGTCACGAGTTCGCGACTGTAGTTGATGGGCGTTCGTTCGAACGCGTCCATCTTCAGAATCTCGGTGACACCCGCGAGGTCATAGAGCACGCCCTCGACGGTTCCGCCCGGCGCGAACGTGAGCGAGGCGTGGCCCACGCCCGGACGATCCGCCGCCACCTTGTCGAACGTCAGCCGAACGCCATCCAGTCTCGCGCTGCGTATGGCGATCGTATCGAGTCCGCGCGCAAGGACGCGCGCCGGATTCATGTTCGAGCCAAAAGCGAAGTATCGGTGCAGATCAGCCACGGCGGATCCAGAAACGATACTCGCCATCGACCACTCGGCTTGCCGACATTTCATGACCCAGAAAGCGACATAAATTGGTGAAGTCACGTACCGTCGACGGATCGGTGGCGCGAATGTACAGCACGTCGCCCGAATTCATCGCGCGCAGCCGATTGCGCGCCAGCATGAGCGGTTCCGGACAGAGCAGCCCGCGCGCATCGAGTTCGGCGGTGGCATTGGGCGTATGGTCTGCAGACACGCGGCGATGTTAGCAACCCATTCGTCGGAAAGCCGCTGTGTGTCGCACATCGTCTACGGTGCCAGCCTTGACTTGGTCTCGGGCGGTCGGGAGACTCGGCCGCGGAACATGACAGTTGGCAGCGGGTCCAAACAGCACGTCGGGGCCAGATCTAGTCGGTTATAGACAACCTATGCATGTGAAACACGTCCCTCTTGTCGCGCTGCTGCTGATGGCGCATGTCTCAGCGCTGCAGGCCGCGACGACCGACGAATCCGGCACTGCCGTGGCCCCGCCACACTCTGTGTCGGAAGACGCAGCACCGACGCTGCCAGGTCCACCGGCGGTCGATGGAGAAGTGGCCGATGCGGCCGCGGAAGATGCGGCCACGGAAACCGCGGAAGACGGAGCGACCGAATCGACACCCGCCGTCGACTTTCAGGTCACAGGTGGCTTGCAGATCGAGGCCGGTGAGTTCGCAGAGGCGGTCACCACGCTGTCGGAGGGCATTGCTCAACTCGAGCGCACGCTGCCTCGTTACGACCTCGGGCTCGCGAAGCCGCTGACGCTGCTCGGCGATGCTCAGTTCGGCAACGACGACTACGCAGCCGCTCAGGAAACTTACGCACGTGCAATTCACATCACCCGCGTCAACGATGGGCTGCATTCGGCGGAGCAGGTACCCATCGTTTATCGCGAGGCCGAGGCGATGGCCGCCCAGGGGAACGTGGACGACGCCAACGCGCGCCAGGAGTACGCCTACGAGACGTTGCGCCGCGCGTACGGGCCAACCAGCGAGTCCCTGGTACCGGGGATGTACGCGCTGGCGGCATGGTACAAGCGCACGCACAACATCTATTCCGCACGGGAGTTGTACGCGCAGGCGTCGGATATCCTGGCTCGCATACACGGTCCCGATTCGCCGGAACTTCTGTTGCCATTGCGCGGTGTCGCCGAGACCTATCGGCAGGAACGGTTTCCGCCCTACATCACGCCGAAGAAGCGCGAAACCGTGAGCCTCGGTACGGGCTCGGCGATGCCGATCTACACGGCCGAGAAACCACTCCTCGTCAACCGTTACAGCGATGGCGAGCGAGCGCTGGGACAGATCATCCGCATCCTCAACGACGATCCGGAGTCGTCGCGGCTCGACGCGGTGCTCGCGGTGCTCGATCTGGCAGACTGGCACATGCTGTTCGAGAAATATGACCGTGCCTTCGAACTCTACGGGCGCGTCCAGTCGCTGCTGGTGACCGACGCCGGTCTCGCACCGGAGGAGCTCGATCGCTACTTCGGTCAGCCAATGCCACTCTACTTGCCGATGCCCGACAATCCGGCTGCGCCGCCAGCCGCGCTGCGTAACCGTCGCACCGAGGGATATGTGGATCTCGGCTACACCGTCACCGAGCGGGGGAATGTGACTCGGCTCGAAACCCTGGGCGCGGAGCCACCCGGGCTCATGGACGTCAAGGTTCGCCGCGCCATGCGTATCGCGCGTTTCCGGCCCCGTTTCGTCGATGGTGAGCCAGTGGCAACGGATCGCCTGAAGTACCGCCACCGCTTCCTTTACTACCCCAAGCCCGCCGAGCCGGAGCCGGAAACCGAAGACGCGCCGGAGGACGCCGCAATGGCGGAGGAGCCGAAGGCCCCGGCGTGAACGCGCGGGCCGGATTCGTGTCAACCGTCGACGCCCGGCAGCGTTAGCACGATCGGGCGTCGAACTTCACTGGTGAACGGGGCTCTAACCCCGTGCCGACGCCTTTTTTCAACGAAACGACAATGCACTATGATCGGCGCACCATGTCCATGAGCCACGACCGCACTCAACCGGAGGTTCACATGCTTCGAGAGAAGGTCTCCCGCATCCGTCGATGGCGCAGGAACGCGGGCCACATGGTCGGCGGTGTGCTCGTTCTCGGCCTGGCCCTCGCAGGGTGTCAATCCCAACAGCAGTCGTCCGGCGGCGGGCCGCCGACGCCACCCAGTCCGGGAGGCATGCCATCGCCCCCCGGCGCGCCCGGTTCACCCGGTTCCCCCGGCGTACCCATGCCGCCCTCTGCACCGGGAATGCCCGGTGTCCCCGGT
>JBFKCZ010000367.1:0-3767 GCA_041620035.1 Pseudomonadales bacterium | reverse complement strand
CTGCCCGAGCGCATCAAACGGCTCGCCGACCCCGCGACGAAGGCCAGGATTCTGAGCGAAACACCGGCCGGTACGTACGAGCGCCTCAAGCAGTTCATCGGCAATTTCGATCGCATCTGGCTCATGACCGACCCGCCGGACTACGAGCCGAAGCCCGAGGATTCGATCGGTGCACGCGCGCGGCGGGAAGGGCGCGAGCCGCTCGAGTTCGTCTATGACCTGCTGCTGCGGCAGAACGGCAAGCAGTTGTTCTTCACGCCGTTCGCGAACTATGCCGAATTCAATCTCGACTGCTGCTTCGAGATGATCCAGAACGAGCATTGCGTCATGGGGCTCGGCGACGGTGGTGCCCACGTGGGCACGATCTGCGACGGCAGCTTCCCCACCTACCTGCTCACCCACTGGGGCCGCGACCGCGACCGCGGCGCCCAGATTCCCATCGAGACACTGGTGAAGCGGCAGACCCGCGATACCGCCAGTGCGGTCGGCTTACATGACCGGGGTGTCATCGCACCGGGTAAACGCGCGGATCTGAACGTCATCGATTTCGACAACCTGCGCGTGCGTGCGCCGACCATCGTCCACGACCTGCCGGCGGGTGGTGCGCGGTTGATGCAGAAGGCGGACGGCTACCTTGCGACCCTGGTCAGCGGCGAGGTTACCTATGAGAACGGCATCGCAACGGATGCGCTGCCGGGGCGATTGCTGAGAGGCTGAGGATCAGCGAGCCGGGTCGATCGGCGTCAGCATGCCGAGCCGTTCTTCGATGGCGGCGGCCGCGTCCAGGCACAAATCTTCGCGGAAGCGTTCACCGATCACCTGTACCCCCAGCGGCAGCCCATCCGCTGTGCCCGTGGGTACGCAGACCACGGGCAGCCCCAACAGATTCATCGGGGTGACGAAACGCATCAGGTTGACGATGTTGGCGGCGGCTTTGGGTCCATCCAGATCGTACCCATGCGCAAACTGTGGTTCGCACCATGTCGGACCGAGGATGACGGGGTAGTCGACGAAGAACTCCGACCACGCCCGCGCAATGCGGTGGCGCGTCTGCATGAGCGCAACGCCATCGGCATAGCTCGAGGTGCCGAACAGGGCGGAGAACGCATCGAAGAACCCGGTCGCGTCGTTGGACATCACGGCCGCGAGCTGCGGACGGATGGTGCGAAACTCCCAGGCGATCCACCTTCCCCAGGTTTCGAGCGCCTCTTCGAGCATCGGTGGACTGATGCTCTCGACCGCATAGCCCGCCTCACGGAGCGCGGTTGCTGCGGCGCGCACGCCGGCACGGATCGAGGCTGCCGTGGTTCCCCCCGCGGGGTGTTCCACCACGGCGACGCGGATCGGTTTGCGCGGTGACGGCCCTTGAACAGGCGCGGGCACTGATAGCGGGTCGCGCGGATGCATGCCAGCGAGCACGCCGAGCGCAACGCGCAGATCGGCGACCGTGCGCGCCATCGGGCCCTGGACTGCCATGAGCTGTCCGGCCAGCAAGTCGCTGCGCGGTTCGATGCTCGATGCATGCGGGATGCGACCGAGGCTTGGCTTCAGCGATGCAACGCCACAGCAGAACGCAGGGTTGCGCAGCGAGCCACCGATGTCGTTGCCGAGTCCCAGGGGCGTCATGCCCGTAGCGAGCGCAGCCGCATCGCCGCCGCTCGAGCCGCCGACCGTGCGCTCCCGGTTCCAGGGATTGCGCGTCAATCCATACAGATCGCTGTCGGTGTGCAGTCGCAGGCCCATGTCGGGCAGATTGGTTCTGCCGATCGGAATCGCACCAGCCGCCTTCATGCGCTCGACCATGGGGTGATCGAGGGTTGGCATCGATTCGGCGAGTGCCCTGACACCCTGAGTGGTAGGGCTGCCCATCAGATCGATGTTCGCCTTGACCGTGAATGGCACGCCGTGAAGGGGACCCGTGACCTTGCCGCTCGCGACCGCACGATCGGCGGCCTCGGCCGCGGCGAGTGCGCTTTCGCTCAGCACGGTGGGGATGGCGTTGATCGCGGGATTCACCGCGGCGATTCGTTCGAGGTGCGCGTTGACCACGGCGACCGACGTGATTTCACGAGCCGCAATCGCCTGCGCGAGTGAGCGTGCGGACTGGCGCCAGAGTTCGTTGCTCATTGCAGGTTCCGTCGTTGAATCGCTGAAGTCTACAGCAGCCGCAGGGCGTAGACGGGGCTGTCTACGTGCCGGACGAGGATGGCGAGTTCCACGTCCGCGTACGTTGCGATTCGGAGACGCCCGAACAGATGGTCGCGATTGACGGGGTAGTGGGAGTGTCGCGCCGCATCGGCAAACGGATCGAGCACGGTTTCATCGATGCGTCGCCAATGACACCCCTCTCCATCGATGTCGATTGCAAACACGGCGCCGCGATCGCGTGGCGCGGTGTAGGTCAGATGGCCGCCGGACGGCGCGAACTGAAGTGCGGCGAACTCCGCGAGCGCCGGCCGCTCGCCGCTTGATAGCAGCCACTCGATCGGTGCGCCCGGATCCCGCGGGTCGATCGCGCCCAACGCATCGCGTGAATGGCTCGCGACAATGATTCGATCGAGGCCAGGCACGATTTGCATCGCGTTGTGATTGGCAAAGCCTGGCATCTTGTTCGGGAACCACTCGCCCCAGTGACCGAACGATCCATCCGGGTTCTCGCCGTCGGGTGAATACGGGATGAACGCGTTGCCGCCGCCATCGTCGCCGCAATGTACCCAAAGCACGCGCCGCGATGCATCCCACGTGGAGAAGCCGCCGGAGTTGAGTATGGCGGTGCAATGACGGGGGCCGCTGCGCCACTTCTGCGCCGTGAAGTCGAAGCAGTGGGGGATCGGTGCCGCGGTTACGTTGCGACCCAGTTCGGTCTGCCCCTTGGCTAACAGCAGGTCGTTGCCGAGGGGATCGTACTGAACGTAGTCATAAGTATGCGGCGGCAGCGGTGAACCATTGGGGTAGCACGCGCTCGGGTAGATCGCGCCTTCGCCATAATCCGCGGGGGCGCCGTCGACCCAGCCATTGCTGATGCGTCGCCAGGTTCGGCGATCGAGGTCGAAGGCGTGCATGTCGGCGCCGTAGTAGTTGGCGTGGCCGCCCCCGAACACGACCATCGAGCCGCATCGCCCGTAACCGGATGCGTACACCGCGCTGTTCCAGGCTTCGGTGATCGCACTGAAGCCCACCCGGCCGCGCCACGGTGCCATCCACTCCCGTCCAAGCATGCGGCGCAGGCGCTCCTTCGCGCTGCGAGGCGGATTGAGCGTCGCATCACGGGCCGGATCGTTGTCGACGAGGTAGCGGGTACCGCGTGCCGTCGGTGGCAGGTCGAGATCGGGGGTATCGCCGGAGATGCGATACCAGCATCCCGGCTGCATTGCTCGACACCAGGCGGGTGTCGTTGGTACGTCGATCACCGTGTCGCCGCCTTCGTACAGGTCGGCCGATTGTAGGCGGGTAGGCCGATGAGAATGGAAAGCCCGCGGCATGATGCCGCGGGCTTCGAGGCGAAAGGATCAGCGCTGGCGGCGATCGACGCGACGGTCGATGCGTTGACCCTTGCGGTCGAGATGCGCGTTGCGCGCGTCACCGCGGCGATCCAGACGATTGTTGATTCGATCGCCCTTGTGGTCGAGTCGGCGTTCGACGCGGTCGCCTTTCGCGTCCAGTCGATTGTCGATGCGGTCACCTTTGGCATCGAGACGGTCGGCCAGAACGTCCTTGCCAGCGGCATCCGCGCGCGCCGATGCAGTGTCGAGTCGCTCGTCGATGCG
>JBFKCZ010000366.1:0-3784 GCA_041620035.1 Pseudomonadales bacterium | reverse complement strand
GCTCGCCGAGGCGATCGCGCGCGCGATCGACAACCCGAATGTCCGCTACCGATGCGCCTGCATTCAAGGCAATCACGCCCAGGCCCACGCGCGGGCCATGGAATCGCGAATCGCCGACCTCATCGCGCAGGGCCAAGCGGCGCTCGCGCGCAAGACCTCGTTCGTTCACGCGCTCGGCGCGGGCCTGGTGTTGTACCGGCGCACCCGAAGGATCGTCGTGCCACAGGTGTTCGACGACCCCGCCGAGTTCGCGAGCAACTTCGGCGCCGACTTCGAATCGATCAGCTTCGACACGCGCAGCGCACGCCTGCTCGCGCACTTGCGATGCCTGGTACTGCCACCGTCGGCCGAGCCGCCCCGACCACGCGCCTGACGCGGCGCCCGCCTTCGGGGAGCGTGTATACTCCGGCGCTTTCCGTGATTTGAGAGACCGTCGTGCGGGTGCTCATCGTGGTGCTGATGACCTTGTGGATCGCGATGTGCGGCCAGAAGGGACCGCTCGAGCTGCCGGAGCCGACGGCCCTGGTACTCGCAGACACGATCTCGACACGATGACCGCGAACTTGAGCCACCACCCGGAACTGCGCTACCGAGACGGCGCGCTGCACCTGGAGAGCGTGGATCTGCGTGCCGTCGCCGATGCGGTCGGCACACCCGCCTACGTTTACTCCCGCGCGCATTTCGAGGCGCGCTACCGCGCCCTCGATGATGCGCTCCGGGCCGTACCCCACCGCATCTGCTACGCCGTGAAGGCCAACAGCAACATTGCGGTGATCGAGCTGTTCGCACGCCTCGGCGCAGGCTTCGACATCGTCTCGGGCGGCGAACTCGAGCGCGTGCTGCGGGCGGGCGGCAATCCGTCGGACATCGTCTTCTCGGGCGTTGGTAAATCCACGGCGGAGATCGCCTTCGGTCTGCGCGTGGGCGTGGGCTGCTTCAACTGCGAAAGCGAAGCGGAACTCGACCGCATCGAACGGGAAGCCGCACGTCTGGGTCTACCCGCTCGAATCGCCCTGCGTGTGAATCCGGACATCGACGCCAAGACACATCCCTACATCTCGACGGGCCTCAAGCAGAACAAGTTCGGCGTCACATCCGCGCAGGCACAGTCCCTGCTTCAGCGAGCCCAGACTTCACAGTGGCTGACGCCCGTCGGCATCGCCTGCCACATCGGTTCGCAGATCACCGACTCGAAACCCTTGATCGAGTCGATCGAGCGCATGACGGATCTGCTCGACATCGTGACGAACGCCGGCATCAGGCTCGATCACCTCGACCTCGGTGGCGGCTTCGGTATCACCTATCGCGACGAACCGGCATTCGATCTCGCACGGTGGGCCGGCGTGATCTCCAGCCGACTCGCGGGACGCAACGTGGAGCTCATGATCGAGCCCGGCCGCTATCTCGTGGGCAACGGCGGCGTACTGCTGACGCGCGTCGAATATCTGAAACCCTCCACCGATGCCGATGGCCGCAATTTCGCAATCGTCGATGCCGCGATGAACGATCTCATCCGCCCGACGCTGTACTCCGCCTGGCACGACGTGGTCCCGGTGGTGACCCCGGCGGCAGGTTCGGCCGTTCGATCCTGGCAGATCGTCGGGCCCGTCTGTGAAACCGGCGACTTCCTCGCGCACGATCGTCATCTGGCGCTCGCCGAATCGGATCTCCTCGCCATTCTCTCCGCCGGCGCCTACGGCTTCGTACAGAGTTCCAACTACAATAGCCGCGATCGCGCGGCGGAAGTCCTGATCGATGGCGCGGCATTCGAGGTCGTGCGCCGCCGCGAAACTTCGAGCGACCAGCTCGCGCTGGAATCGCTGCCGGGCGAACACCAGAGACTGCTGGAGCCCGTTGGCGCAGCGCGTTGAAGCGACGATGCTGACACGATTCACCAAGATGCACGGACTCGGAAACGACTTCATGGTCGTAGACTGCGTGACTCAGCACGTAGCACTCGACGCAGACGTGGTGCGCCGGCTCGCCGACCGTCATCTCGGTGTGGGATTCGATCAGCTGCTGCTCGTAGAGCCGCCGTCGAACCCCAGCGCCGACTTCCGGTTCCGCATCTACAATGCCGACGGCAGCGAAGCGGAACAGTGCGGAAACGGCGCGCGTTGCTTTGCGCGGTTCGTTGCCGACAACGCGCTCTGCGCCAAGCCGACCCTGGAACTGGAAACGAATACCGGCACCATCATCACGCGGCGCCTCGACGATGGGCAGGTCGAAGTCGAAATGGGTGTGCCGAGCATCGATCCCGCGCAGATTCCATTCGTCACCGAGTGCGCGCAGACGAGCTATGTCATCCCGATCGGCGACGGGGAAGTCGAAGTCACGCCGGTGTCCGTTGGCAATCCACATGCCGTACTCTTCGTCGACAACGTGTTCGATGCCCCCGTGGCGGATCTGGGCGCAAGGATCGGGGCCAGCCCGCAGTTCCCGAAGGGCGTCAACGTCGGTTTCTGCCAGGTGGTGGACTCGGGCTTCGCAAGGCTGCGCGTGTTCGAGCGCGGCGTAGGCGAAACCCGCGCGTGCGGCAGTGGGGCCTGTGCCGCAGCGGTTGCCGGTCGGCTGACCGGGCGCCTCGGTGAGCGGAGCAAGATCTCATTGCCCGGCGGTAAGGTCCGCATCAGCTGGGCCGGACCCGGACATCGAGTGTTGATGACCGGTCCGTGCGCGTCCGTCTACGAAGGGAACATCGAACTGTGACCACGCAAGCCGAAATGACAGAGGAAGACGTCGCCCGCTTCCTGCGTGCCAATCCCGACTTCTTCCAGCGCTATTCGGGCCTTCTCGCGATGCTCGAGTTGCCGCATGGATCGGGTACTGCGGTGTCGCTGGTGGAACGGCAGGTATCCATCCTTCGCGAACGCAACATCGACATGCGTAAGCGCTTCACTCAGCTGGTGGGCACCGCGAACACGAACGACTCACTGTTCGACAAGACTCGTTCCTTGACCCTCGCTCTCCTCGACGCCGAGAGCTTCGCCCAGCTCGACGGCGTGCTCGATCGCTCGCTGAAATCGAGCTTCAAAGCCGATGCGGTGGCCTGCTTCATCACGCATCCGCGCCGACCGACGCCACAGCACAACATTCACCACTGTGCATCGGAAGACCAGTTGCCGATGCTGCATCTGACTCAGAGCACCGGCACGGCCTGCGGGCCGCTGCGTGGACCCGAGTACAAGCGCCTGTTCAACGTACCGGACGCAGCGGAGGCATCGGCGGCCATCGTGCAGTTGCGACACGCCGACCTCGTTGGCGTGCTCGCCATCGGCAGTCGCGACCCGCGCCGCTTCAGCACGGAGATGGGCACGCTGTTCGTCCGCTACATCGGCGACGTGCTCGCCCGGGTGCTGGTGAGGCTTCTGGCAGTCGATGGCCAGGACTGAAGCAGCCACACAGTCGAACGACCCGCAAATCGAGCGCTATCTCGAGCACCTCGCTCAGGAAAGGAACTACTCGGCCCACACCATCGCGGCCTACGCGCGCGATCTGAACGCCTTTCGCGATCATTCCACGCGAAGCGACTGGACAGCAGTTACGACGCACGACGTACGCGACTGGATCGCGACGAGTCACAGGCGCGGTGCGGCCAATCGCAGCATGCAGCGCTCGCTCTCGGCGATTCGTGCATTCTTCGCGTGGCTCGAACGCATGGGCGTCGTCGAGTCCAACCCGGCGACAGTGGTGCGTGCTCCGAAGGCTCGGCGCCAGCTGCCTAAAGCGCTGGATACCGATCAAGCCGCTCGGCTAATGGACTTCGATCCGCGCGATCTCCTGC
>JBFKCZ010000365.1:0-3798 GCA_041620035.1 Pseudomonadales bacterium | reverse complement strand
TCGGCGGCGTGATCGCTGTCGTGGGCGCGTACGAGAACGGGCAGCTGCGGGGCGATGGCGCGGGCGGATCCGAGTACTCGGATCGCGGCATCGGGGTCGTCGGTGGTGACGACCAGTGCGAGTGCATCTTCGAGATCGAGTCGCTCGAGCACGCCAGCGCGCGTCGCGTCACCGAGGTAAACGGGCGCGCCTTTGGCACGCAGGCGCGCGACGCGTTCGGTGTCCAGGTCCAGGGCGAGATGCGGAATGGACTGCCGATCGAGCAGTTCAGCTACCAGCCGTCCTGTGCGGCCGTAGCCGATGATCACGACGTGGTTGTCGAGGTGGCCGTCGAGGTTCGGCCCGGCGTCGACCTGCGATGGACCGGCGTCGTCACCGCGCGAGACCAGTTTGCCCAGGCCGCGGGAGAGTCGGGCGGCGAGCGGCGTGAGGAACATCGTGGCACTCACTACGATCAGCATGAACTGTGCAGTGGGCTCGGGCACGAGGGCGAAACCGAGCGCGAGGCCGATCACGACGAAGGCGAACTCACCGCCCTGACCCAGCAGCAGTCCGATCTCGGCGGACGCGCCCCACCCGAAACCGAAACAGCGCGCAACGAGCCCCGTCAGCACGGTCTTGATGGCGAACAGCCCAATAATCGAAGCCCCGATAAGTATCGGTTCCCCAAGGATCGCCGCGGGGTTGATACCCATGCCCACGGTGATGAAGAAGAGGCCGAGCAACAGGCCTTTGAATGGCTCGATGTTCACTTCCACTTCGTGCCGGAACTCGGTCTCCGCGAGGAGCAGCCCCGCCAGAAACGCGCCGAGCGCGGCCGACAAACCGGCCGCGTGGGTCAGGGCGGCGGTCGTGATGATGACGAGCAGCGTGATCGCCATGAAGGGTTCGGGGCTGCGAGCGTCGGCCACGAAGCGGAACAGCGGCCGTACCACGATTCTGCCTACACCCAGTATGAGGGCCACCGCGAGCGCGGCTTTGCCGAGTGCGATGCCGATGGAACTCGGCAGCGATGCGCTGTCGCCCGCGGCCAATGCGCCGACCAGGAAGAGAATGGGTACGACCCAGATGTCCTGTGCCAGCAGCACCGCAAAGCTGCCGCGTCCGACCTGCGTTCCGAAGCGACCCTGTTCCGTCAGCAGTTGCATCACCACTGCGGTGGACGATAGCGCGAGGCATGCGCCCAGGATGATGGCGGCTTCCAGGGTGTTGCCAAAGCGATGGGCGATGACCGCGATTACTGCCGCCGTGACAAGAATCTGCAGCGAGCCCATGCCGAACACGAGTCGGCGCAGCGCCCACAGCCGTTCGATCGACAGTTCGAGGCCGATCATGAAGAGCAGAAACACCACACCGAGTTCTGCCAGCGCATGCACGCCGGCAACATCCGTGATCAGGATCAGCCCGAACCACTCCACGTGGTCGGCGAAGCGCGCGAGACCATACGGACCCACTGCGAGGCCGACCAGCAGAAAACTCAGTACCGGACTGATGCGAAAGCGCTTGGCGAGCGGTATCACGATACCGGCCGCAACCAGAAACACGACGGCGTCGTGAAGCTTGAGTTCTTCCATGGCGTCACTGTACGACAGCGGAAACCGTCTTGACTGACTGTTTTTCGTTTCTTATTGTGGACGGCCCTTCCAGCAGTCGGTGACAGCAGCATGGGCCGTGGCGTCATCGCGCTGATGCCCCTGGGGGCGGTTGCGGAAGGCAGGATGCGCCCGTGTTCGGCCGGTGGGCTCGACATCCTGGTCTGCAACGTCGAAGGTAGTGTGTACGCGATCGAGAACCGTTGCAGTCATGCCGCGTCGAAACTGGAAGCGGGCAAGCTGCGCGGACACTCGATCTCCTGTCCGATGCACGGTGCGCGCTTCGATGTTCGAAGTGGCAGCCCACTCGCTGCGCCGGCACGATCACCAATCAGAACCTTCGAGACGTTCGTCGAAGGCGGGAAGATCAACATCATCGAACCAAAGTAGACGCCATCGCATGCAGCGGTGCGCACTGAAACCAACCCGGGAGGAAGACCATGGATCTTAAACTGAAGGGCAACAAGGCGATCGTAACCGGTGGCACGAAGGGCATCGGACGTGCGATCGCGAACACGCTCGCCGAAGAAGGCTGCGACGTGGCGATTTGCGCCCGCAACGAAGCGGAGGTCAAAGACGCGGTCGCCGCGCTGCAGAAAAAGGGCGTGAAAGCCTTTGGCAAGAGCGTCGACGTCGGCAACGGCGATGCGTTCAAGGCATTCATCACCGAAGCCGGCGCCGCTTTGGGCGGTATCGATATCCTGGTTTCCAACGTCTCCGGCGGCAATGCGCCCGGCGAGCAGGGCTGGCGCAACAACTTCGAGTTCGACGTGCTCGGCACGGTGCGCGCGGTCGAAGCGGCGATGCCATCGCTCGAGAAGTCGAAGAACGGCAACATCATCGTCATCTCCACGACAGCGGCGTTGGAGAAGTTCATCGCGGCCGGCGCATACAACGCGATGAAGGCCGCGCTGCTTAACTACTCCGGCGCGCTATCCCAGGATCTGGCGCCGAAGGGCATTCGCGTCAACGCGGTCAGCCCGGGGCCGATCTACATCGAGGGCGGTGCTTGGGCCTTCATCAAGGAGAAGATGACGCCGTTCTACGAGCAGACGCTGGCGCAGATTCCGCTGGGGCGGATGGGCTCGGCCGAGGAAGTGGCCGCGACGGTCGCGATGCTCGTGAGCCCGCGTTGCGGCTTCACGACCGGCACCAACGTCGTGGTGGATGGTGGCATCACGAAGCGCATCCAGTTCTAGCATCGGCTCTCCCCGGAGCGTGATCGTCGCGCTCCGGGGATCTCGAGGGGGGAAGCATGAGCAAACACCGAACGACCAAGGTCTATCTGGTCGCGGCGGGCGACTACCACGACATCGACTTCGCACGGCTCGAGCTGCTGAAGCTCATGGCCGAGGATGCGAGCGTTCGTGTGCAAGTCGCAGCCAACTATCACGACATCGATTCGATCAACGCATCGGACGTGCTGGTGACGTACACCTGCAATCTCGTGCCCACCGACGCCGAGCAGGAGGCGTTGCGCGACTTCGTGGCTGGCGGCAAGCGCTGGTTCGCGTTGCATGGCACGAATTCCATACTGAAGTTCCTCGCCGACGGACGTGTGGATTCGCCGGAAACCGCACCGGTGCTGATGAAGACGCTGGGGACGCAATTCATCGCTCACCCACCGATTGCGCCGTTCAAGGTGCGCGTTGCCGATCCCGATCACGAACTGGTCAAGGGCATCAACGAGTTCGAAACCGACGATGAACTCTATCTGTGCCGCGTGCACGGCAAGCTGCACACACTGCTCGACACCCGCTACACCGGTCCCGCGAAGGGATTCGTCGAGGAACAGTGGGACGACGATGTGCCGCGCCCCGTGTATTACATCAACAAGGTCGGCAAGGGCGAAGTGTTGTATCTGAACCTCGGCCACTGTCGCGGCCACTACGACATGCAGTCGCTCGGCATGGCCTATTACCCGGTCGAAGAGCGCGGCTCCTGGCAGCGGCCCGAGTTCTACGAGCTGCTGAGACGCGGCATCCGTTACTGCAGCACCAACAAAGGCGATTGACTCTCACCACAACGGTCGATATCGGCGCGATGGAGCATTGGGGTCAATCGCCGCGGATTGATTTCACCAACTCGCGGGCATCGGGAAACTCGCCCGTGTCGTGCTTCGAGTAGACCAGTTGCCCGTCGACGGTAACGTCGAACACACCGCCGCCACCTTTGATCAACTCCGGTTCGACGCCAAAGGCCTTTC
>JBFKCZ010000364.1:0-3803 GCA_041620035.1 Pseudomonadales bacterium | reverse complement strand
GGTGGCCGGACACCTCGCGCGCGGCAACGTGCGCCGCGAAATCCTGAAGCGCGCGAAGGTGCTGCACGTGCGATTGGCCAATGGCCACAGTGATGTCGGTCTCATCGATGCCGTGCTGCTCGGAAACGATCACGTCGGCAACATGCTGCCCTTCGATGCGGCCAAGCTGATGCGCCTCGTGCTGACCCGCGCCGAACCCGATGCCATCGGCATGTCGCCGATCGGCGGCTTCCTCGATGTGGTCGAGGCCGACGACGATTGCGGCCTGCTGGTGGAAATGGCATCGCCAAAGGCCAAGGCAGCACACACCTTCGAAGCCCCGCTGTCGCCGGGTTTCTTCCGCAGCGTGTCGGTGGCGAGCACGACACGGTTGCCGCTCGATGTGCCGGTGCTTCTGCACGGGCCCGGCGTGCTCGCGCTCGATGGTGACCGCGACTACAAAGTACCCGCCGGCAGCGCCGCGACGGTGGTGATCCGGCGCGACGGTCCCTGGGTGCCCGATGTGGCGGCGGCCATGCGGCAACTGGTGGCAGACGGTATCATCGGCGCACTTCCCGGAGACCCGTCATGATCATCAAGCCTCGCATCCGCGGCTTCATCTGTACGACTGCGCACCCGAAGGGCTGTGCGGCGAATGTGGATGCGCAGATCGCCACGGTGAAGGCGAATGGCCGCATCGCCGACGGCACGAAGAACGCCCTGATCCTCGGTGCATCCGGCGGCTATGGTCTCGCCTCGCGCATCGTCGCAGCGTTCGGCTGCGGTGCCGCAACGATCGGTGTGTCCTTCGAGAAAGCGCCGGCGGATTCGCGCACGGGCACGGCGGGCTGGTACAACAACCACGCCTTCGCCGCGCGCGCGAAAGCCGCAGGGCTCTACGCCCGCAACTTCGATGGCGATGCCTTCTCCGACGAGATGAAGGCCAACGTCATCGCGGCGATCAAAGCCGACCTCGGCCAGATCGACCTCTTGGTGTACAGCCTCGCATCCCCCGTACGTGCTCACCCGAAGACGGGCGTACTGCACCGCTCGGTGATCAAACCGCTGGGCAACGTGCACCACATCAAGACACTGAACGTGGACAAGGGCATCGTCCACGAAGTGGATCTGGAGCCGGCCACCGCGGAGGAAACGGCACACACGGTCGCGGTCATGGGCGGCGAAGACTGGGAGATGTGGGTGGATGCGCTGCGCGCCGCCGGCGTGCTGGCCAAGGGCTTCAAGACCGTGGCTTACTCCTACATCGGCACCGAACTCACCTGGCCCATCTACTGGGAAGGTACGCTCGGCAAAGCCAAGGAAGACGTCGATCGCGCGGCAGCCGCGCTGCGCAAGCGGCTGTCGAGTGTGCCGGGCGATGCGCGCGTCGCGGCGCTCAAAGCCGTGGTCACCCAGGCGAGCACGGCGATTCCGGTGGTGCCTCTGTATGCATCGCTGCTCCTCAAGGTGATGAAAGAGCAGGGCGTGCACGAAGACTGCATCGATCACATCGACCGACTGTTCCGCGCGCAGCTGTACGGCAAGAAACCCGCGCCACTCGACGATGCCGGTCGCATCCGTCTCGACGATCTCGAACTGGCGGCGAGCGTGCAGGACGAAGTCAATCGACGCTGGCCCCTGGCCGCGACGGAGAACATCGCAACCCTCGGCGATCTCGACGGCTTTCGCGCCGACTTCCTCAAGATCTTCGGCTTCGGTCTGCCCGGTGTGGACTACGAAGAAGACCTCGATCCCGCGCTTTCCGATCTGTAGAGCTGTGAGCGAAGGCGCGCGCGCCCCGTAGCCCAGCGCGCGCAAGCCGTCGCCTCTGCGCCGCCCATAGTGCGGCATGGCCACTGCCGATCTACTGCGCCGCATCGCGCGCTTCCGCTGGGGCGCGTACGCGGGCTTTGCGCTGATACCACTGACGCTCGCCTGGTACACGGCGTGGCAAACCGGCCCGCTCGTGCTCGCTGCCGCGCTGCTCACTTTGCCGCTGATCTACGGCAGTCTCGAACGTCGCATCGCCGGTGTCGAACGCCTGGAGAATCTGCTGACACCGCTTCTCGCGGCGGCAGCCGGCCTGCCGCTCCTGCCCGGTCTCACACTCCTTGCCGCGCTCTTCGCCGGCACGCTTGCGCGCTGCGGATTGAACGCCTTGCTGCCCGGTCTGCTGTGCCTCGGCTGCGGCTGGTTCGCCGGACGCGGCCTGGCTTTGAGTCCCGTGCTCGATGCGCGCCTCGAAGCCGACGTACTCGCCGTACTCTTTCTCATCGCCTTCTCGGCGCCGCTTGCCGCACTCGGCTACGAAGAAACCCTGCGCCAGTATCGCCGCCGCAAGCGCGTACAAACGGAATCCCATCAGCTCGCCCGCCACACGGCGCTGCTCGAACAGTTCCTGCCGCCCGACCTCGATCGTCGGCTGCACGCACTCGACGGCAGCGCCCACGACATCGTGCCGCAGCGCCGCTGGCTCACCGTCGCCGCGGTCGATCTCGCCGACTTCACTACACTCCTCGAACGCCTGGCTCCCGAGGACGTCCTGACCGTTCTGGACGATCTGTACGCCTACCTCGCGACGCTGTGCAGACGCCACGGTGGCGCGCTGCACAAGTTCGTCGGCGACGGCGCCATCGCTTGCTTCGGCGCGCTCGATCCGGTGGAGCGCCGCGCCGCCGCCGCGCAGTGCTGCGCGATGCTCGATGAACTGCCGTCGGGCATGGCGGAATTGAACGCCACGTGGCGCACCGCGGGGATTCCGGTGACGCTCACGGTGCGCGCCGGTGCTGCATCCGGCTACTGCGCGATCGGCGCAATCGGCCGCGGTCAGCGGCGCGACTTCACCGTCATCGGTTCGGCAGTGAACCTCGCGCATCGACTGCAGGCCGTCGCACCCCTTGGCCGTGCCGTGGTCGATGGCGCCACTGCGGATCTGCTCGATGTAGCGGCACGTGAGCGTGTCGTTGTGCGCGGCTTCGCAACCCCCGTTCGCATCCATGCCCTGGGTGGCGAACCCAAGTTGACGCGTGCCTAGGGCCTCTCTAAGGTGCCGCGCACGCCTTCAAAGGTGCCGCGTGCAGCGGCCAGACGCATCATGAGCATCGACCGATCGCAACTGCCGTTTCTCAAGGCATGCCGCGGTGAACCCACGTCGCACACCCCCATCTGGCTGAACCGCCAGGCCGGCCGCTACATGCCGGAGTACCACCAGGTGAAAGGTACGACCCCGAGCCTCGAGTTCTTCAAGCGCCCTGATCTCGCCGCACGGGTGACCCTCGATGCGCAGCGCATACTCGGCGTGGATGCCGCGATCATGTTCGCCGACCTCCTGCCCATTCTCGAACCCATGGGCCTCGAACTCGACTACAAACCCGGCACCGGGCCCGTGTTCGCCAACCCCCTGCGCACCCGCGCCGACGTCGCACGCTTGCGCGTCGTGCCCGCGGCCGAAGGCTGCGGCTACATCACGCAAACCGTCGCCGGCATTCTCGCCGAACTGCCCAAGTCCGCCGCGCTGATCGGCTTCGCCGGTGCCCCGTTCACGCTCGCCTCCTATGCCATCGAGGGTCGCGGCTCCCGCAACTACATCTGGGTCAAGAAGATGATGTACGAAGCGGAAGATCTGTGGGACGAACTCATGACCAAGCTCGTCGAAAGCGTGGCCGATTACGTCGGCCTGCAGATCGACGCCGGTGTGGACGCCGTGCAGTTGTTCGACTCGTGGGTAGGCGCACTGTCCGTGTACGACTACCGGCGCTACGTGGCGCCGTACGCCAACGATCTCATGCACCGCATCCGCGGCCGCGTACCGATCATCTCCTTCG